>NZ_JARWRU010000286.1 GCF_029867845.1 Nocardia farcinica
ACCGCGCCGCTGCCCTCATCGACGGCCGCCGCACCGGCACCTTCTTCACCGAGCTGGCCCGGTTCGCCGCGAACCGCGCCGCCCTCGCAGCTGAGCAGGCAGCCGCTGCCAAGGCTGCCGCCCCCCAGCCCCGAACCGAAGCCGCCCCCCCGTCGCGGGCCGGGGCCCCCCCCGGCCCCCCCCCCCCCCAAGAGAAAAAAAAAAACCCCCGGAGACGGGCCCCCCCCCCCCCCCCGCGGCCGGGCGCGCGGCCGCCCTCCCGCCGCTGGCGGGCGGCGCCGCCCGCCCCCGCCCCCCCCCCCCCCGCCCCCCCCCCCCCCCGGCCCGGCCCCCCCCCCCACGCGCCCCCCCCCCCCCCCCCCCACCCGAAGCCGCCCCCCAGTCGCGTCCGGTCGCCCCGCTGGCCACCACCAGCCAGATCGACTACATCATCGCCCTGCTGTCGCGGCGCGCCCGCACCGGCGAGGGCGGCGGCTTCATGTCCACCCGCAGCCTCTACAACGAGGACGGCAGCATCAACCGCGCCGCCATCGCCGCCATGACCCGCAGCCGCGCCTCCGCGCTCATCGACTCCCTGCGCGGCACCTACTGATCACCCGCGGCCGCCCCCACGCCGGGCGCGGCCGGGCCTTCCGACAGGAGACTTGTGCCCACACACCCTGACCCCAGCCAATACTGGTGGGTCGGCGTCGACACCGACCGGCAACTCATGCTCACCGGATGGATCGGTGAAACCCCCGAAGGCGACGCCCCCTACCTGCTGCTCTACCCGTCCGGCATGGGCGCCGCCGCCCGCATGCGCCAACTCGCCGACGTCCTCGGCCTCCAGCCCGGCAACGCCGGCCCACCACAACCCACCGTCGAAGCATCCGCCACCACCAGCGGGGACCGGCTGGTGCTGCACCTGCCCGGCCAGGACATCACCATCCCCATCCACGCCGACTACGCCGCCACCACCACCCGCGGCTGGGGTGTGCTCGTCGTCGGCCAGGACGGCTGGGACGGCCACCACGGCCCCAGCCTGGACCGCTACCTCGCCCGACGCGGATTCTCCCGAATCCATTACGGACGCATCCTCATCAACCCCGAAGGACCACCACGATGACCACCGGCGCCGCCGCCCGAATCCAGGCCGCCCAGCAGGCCGCCCAGCAGGCGCAAGCCGTATTCGAGCAGACGATCCGCGACGAGATCCACGCCGACCACATCACCCCCTCCGATGCCGCGCGCGCGCTCGGCACCAGAAACCGGCAGCGCGTGTACGCGATCCTCGGACGCGGCCCCGACGGCAGCGACCCCACACCCCCCGCCCACACCCCAGCCATCTACCTGCGGGGGCGGGGGTGCGGTCAGCGCACGTGGAAGGCGGTCGAGTCGGCGATGTGGGCGCGCGGCTGGGCGACCACCAGGGACCGCACCACCGCCTGGCACCTCGCCCGCGGCGGCGTCCCCGTCGTCCTGTGCGACTTCTCCTCCGAATGGGACGGACTCGCCACCGATGAGGTGACCGTGGGCAGGGTGCAGGCCCGCTACAGCGACGACGGTCAGATGGAACTGCCGCTCGTCTCCGGCGGGCGCCGCGGCACACCGGAGCGACACGACCCGACCGTGAAGAACAAGATCGGGCAGCTCGGCGCCTACGTTGTCGACGAGGCCGCGCTCACCCGCCTGGTCGCACAGGCGCTCACCACCTGACCCAGTAGACGAGTGCGGCCCGAACCAATCTCATGGTTCGGGCCGCATCTGTCTGCGCATTGTGGTAGGCAACAAGCGTGAGCGCTCCGCCTTCGCCCCGTGCCGTCACCCCTACCGACAGGTTGGAAGCTGTCGCCGCAACACTAGACCGAGCGTTCCTGCGCGGTGACGCCCTCCGCGGCCGACCCCTCCACGAACTCGCTGAAGCGGTCCGCCGCGTACAAGCCGACATCTCTCAAGCCAGGTCCGCCACCCCTGCCGCGTGAGCGAGCGAACCGATTCAGGAAGGCCGCCGCCCAACAGATCGGACGACGGCCCCCAGTTCAGCAAACCATGAGTGTGGGTCGCTGGCGGTCAAGATATTAGCGCCCCGAGTTGTCCTCTATACGTGACGGGCTGTCCCCTTTACCGTGGAAGGTATGAGTGTGGAGCTGGGAACCCGTCTGTCTTTCGTCCGTAAACGTGCAGGTCTCACGCAACGTGAACTCGCCGACCAATCCGGTGTATCACTTTCGCTGATCCGCAAGATCGAACAAGGCGAACGCGGGGCACGCCTCGAAACACTGCGGAAACTCGCCGCCGGCATGCGGGTCCGCACCTCCGATCTTCAAGTCGCTGCCGACCGGGAAGACTCCGACCCCGAAACCGCTGACCTGTGGGCCCCCACCCTCCGCGCATTGGTCGGACAATACGACCACACCCCTGACGAAGCGCCCACCGTGGACGGGGTGCGGGTCGCGTTCGAAGCGCTCCGCCCCATGATGTCCAACCACGACTATCAGACCATCGCCACCGCCATGCCTGCCCTCATCTGTGACGCGGATGCCCTGGATGAGCGTGAGGGCCGGGAGATCCGGGCTCGCATCCTCGGCATGACCGGCTGGTTGTTGACCCAGAACCGGCAGTTCGACGCTGCGGAGGACACGCTACGCCGCGCGGTCGACACCGCCCCCGACCAGTTGGAGGCAGCTGCCGCCGTCAACACACTCGCGTGGGCTCTGCTGCGCCAGGGGAAACTGGTCGACGCCGAACAACTATCAGTGTCATGGGCGGACAGGATCGAACCCCGCTTCTCCCGCGCCACCACCCGCGAACTCGCCTTGTGGGGCAGGCTGTGGCTGTACGCCGCCAACGCATCGGTCCGCAACAACCAACCCGAACGCGCTGATGACGCCATGAGTTTGGCCCGTTCCGCCGCCTACCGGATCGGTCGGGAAGTCCTGTCCGACACGCAGACGATGCGCACCTACGGCCCCACCACTGTCGAACACATCGCCGCCGAAACCGCTGTCCTGTGTGAGCAACCCGATGTGGCGTTGGCGATCACCGAACGCACCCCGCACGCCACCCTCCAACCCACCGGGGCAGGACGACTCCGGCATCGTTTGGATGTGGCGTTCGCGCACACACAGATGCGTTCCCACGGGCAGGCAGTGGAACACCTGGTGAGGTTGCAGCGGACCGCACCACAGTGGTTGAAGCAGCAGCGGTATGCGCGTGACATTCTCGGGGTGATGATCGAGGACCGCCGCACCCTGACCGAGCCGATGCGGGAACTCGCCGACTTCGTGGCACTCGAATACTGACACCCCAACTGGCCGTGGCACTTCCGGGCAAACCCGCCTGGGAGTGCCACGGCCTTTTGGTGCCAGAAAATGTGAGGCTGTAGGCAGCGCCCCGACGCCGAGGCGAGCCCACCGTGATCACCGGGCACACCACCGGCGCCCCCTGGGTGTCGCCGAGACACAGGTAGGCCCTCGGCGTCGGGCGCAACCACACCCTGCGAATCTGGGAGAACCCGTTGCCCCGTACAGCAATCGGATACCTTCGCCACGACTGCGCCTCACCAGCAGACCTCCCCAAGCTCCGCGACCTGATCACCAGGTATGCGCAAGCCCACGGCCTACACCTCGCCTCAACCTTCGAAGCCGAACCCGACCACTTCATGCCGCTACTCGTCCTCCTCGAGCAATACCATCTGGCGGGCGCCGAAGTGATCATCGCGCCCACCGCGGAGCATGTGTGGTCCGCGCGCCGCGCCATCACCCTGCAAGCCGATATGGCGATCGCGGCCCCCGGCGAGATCTACGCGAAGGGTATCCAGTGGGCGCCGTGGACGCCTAACGAGGGCACCGCCCCCACCACCCCGACGTATCGGCCGCGCCTGTCGCTCGTCGCCGACGACGAGCAGCCCGCCTGACCTTCCCTTAGCCGCCGTCGCGCTGCACCCCTGCTCCCTATGGTGCGGGCGCGATGGCGATCTGGAACAGGCGACAGAAGAGGAACGCGGCAGCGGCGGAACCTGCCGCCCTCACGGCTGCCGCAGCACCAGTCACCCCCGACCGTTGGGGGAAGATCACGAAACCCGCGGGTGGTCGCGGCCAGGACTGGCAGGCCGAAGCGTGGGACATGGTCGACCTGGTGGGCGAACTGAGTTTCGCACTGCTGTGGAAGGTCGCCCTGATCTCCCGCTTCCGCCTCGTCGCCAGCGATCTCGACCCCGAAACAGGGAAACCCACCGGGCACACCGACAACCAAGACGCTAGGAAACTGGTCGCCGCCATCGCTGGTGGCGCCACCGGACAATCCCAGATGCTGGCGCGCCTCGCCCCCCTCCTCATGGTCCCCGGCGAAGGCTGGCTCGCCATCATCTACCCCAACGGGGAAGAACAGTGGGCGATCCTCGCCCGCGACGAAATCAAAACCCGCGGCGACCGCGTCGAACTCGAACTCGAAGACGGCACCAAATACGTCCTGAACAAGGAAACCGACAGCCTGTCCCGCATCTGGCGCCGCGACCCCCGCCGCGCCTCCGTCGCCTGGTCCCCCGTCAAAGCAGCCCTACCCATCCTCCGGCAGATCGTCCGCATGACGCAGAACATCGAAGCGGCAGGCAAATCCAGGCAGGCAGGTAACGGGCTGCTGCTGATCCCCCGCGAGATCTCCCTCCCCACCACCCCACCACCCACAGGGGATAGGGACGCGCCCGGCTTACCCGCAGCGCTACCAAGCCAGTTCGTCAGTGCCGGCGAGTTCCGCAAAGCCATCCAGGCCGCCATGAGCAAGGCGATCGAGGACCCGTCGTCGGCTGAGGCTTTGGTGCCTGTCATCGCGACTGTCGCCGGGGATTACGTCGACAAGATCAAGCACATCCGTTTCGACTCCGAGGTGTCGGAGAAGAACCTCGCCGCCTTGGAGAAGGCTGTCCGCCGCCTGGCGATGACCTTGGACATGCCGCCCGAAATCCTGTTGGGCTTGGCGGACCTCAACCACTGGAGCCTCGCTGGCGTGGAGGAGGAGGGGGTGCGTTGGCATGCGGCACCGGAGATGGAAGTCATCTGCGACGCCCTCACCACACAACTCCTTCGCCCCATGCTCGGCAAAGGCAGTGAAAACGTTGTCATTTGGTACGACACCAGTGACGTTGACAGCGAACCCGACGCCGTCGACAAAGCCCGCCAAGCCTACGTCGACGGCGTCGCCACCTCAGACGCCTACCTCCGCCAACTCGGCCTCAGCATGGAAACCGACGGCTACGACCTCACCACCCGAGAAGGCTGGGCCGCCTGGATCACCGACCGCGTACGCCGCCAACCCGCCCTCGCCCCCACCCTCTCCCCCTGGCTCAAAGCACTCATCCCCGCACTCGCCGACCTCCCCGAACTGACATCAACCGATTCCAGTAACGGGCCACCATCCGACGGGCCACCCGCGCTACCCGGAGAAAGCGATTCCAGCAACAGAACCAGGAAAGACACCAGCCGCGAACCAAACACCCGATACCAGCAAGACCCCCTAGACCGGAACGACATGCGGGAAGCAGCCGCCGCAACCGTTATCCGCATGTGCGTCAACACCGCCCTCCAGCTCGCAGGCAAACGACGCCGCACGAGAGCCGACCATGCCCGGCTGCGGGATGTCCCCAACCGAGACACCCACCTGCACCTGCGATGCGCCGCCAGAGATGTCGACCGCTTGATCTCCGGTTGGGATGCGGTGATCGACGAGGAACTGTGCATCGAGGCCGGCATCAACCAGGCGCGTTTGGCGGTGCTGGTGACCGAGGTGGCGCGGCGCGCGATCACCAGCCAATCGCGTCCGCACATTGATCCGATCGTGGCCAGGGAGGTCTTGTCATGACCGTCGAGGATGATCTCGCTGTCGTCGCTGAACTGGAGACCCGGTTCGAGCTGCTGATGGTGGAGGCGTTGCGGCAGTGGCTTCCTGTCGCCGCGGAGGCTGCGATGCCGGTGTTCACGGCTGCGGCTGAGGATGAGATCCCGCCGGACCCGGATGCGATCGAACGATCGTCGGGGACGTGGGAGGCTGTCGCGTCTGCTGTCGTCCTGGCGGGCATTGAGCATGCGGTCACCGAGTTGGTGGGCGACAAGGTCACGCAGGTGGCGGAGTGGTCTGCCCGGTTCCTGACTGGGGTGGCGTCTCGGTTGGTGACTGTCCCGTTGCGGGTGGCGGCGCGGGTGCGGGCTGCGATGGCGCGCACGGAATCGGTGCGCACTCAACGCACGATCGTGGCCGAACTGCTGACGGTGCAGGAGTGGGAGCCGTACGCGGGTCGTGTCGGCAGGCGTGAAGCGCTCAATGTGTTCAACGAGTCCCGGGTCGAACTTGCTGTCGTGGAGGCGGAAAAGACGGGGGTGGCGTTCGACAAGGTTTGGCATTGCACTCATGACCTGCAGACAAGGGACACGCATTGGGCTGCGGACTTGCAGCGGGTTCCGTTGAACGAACGGTTCCGCGTCGGCGCCGCATGGCTGGACCGGCCGGGAGATCTCAACGGTCCGCCGGAAGAGGTCGAGAACTGTCGCTGCATTGTCCGCATCGTCCCGGCCGAATCCGCGGTCGCGGCGTCAACACATTCAGGAGGAATCATGCGCACGTTCGAGGCGCTGCTTGTCCCTGCCGGCGTCGTCGGGCGTTCCGGCATGTTCATGCTCGGCAGGGGCGCCCAGTTGTTGGACACGGTGTTGCCGATGGCGTTGAAGTGGCAGCCTGCCGCTGTCTCCGGTCATGAAGGGTCTGTGACGGTTGGTGTGATCGAGGCGTTGGACATGCAGGACGACGGTATTCACGGCCGCGGATACCTGCTCGACAATGAACACACAGCGAAGGTGGTGGAGGAGATCGAACACCAGGTCACCCGCCCCTCCGCAGAGTTGAGTGTCCGCAACGAGACGATCACCGACGCGGCCGGTAACCCGATCACGATGGAAACCGCTGAAACCATGTACATGGACGGCGCCCAAATCCTGTCCCGCTGGGATGCGGTGGAAATGATGTCGGCTGCGCTCGTGTCGGTGCCGGAGTTCCGGGACACCAGCATCACCCTCACCGAAGCCGAAGCTCCCGCCGAGGGCACACCCGGTTTGGCTTTGATCGCTGCCGCGGCGAACGCCCGCATCGTGGAACCCCACCGGTACCCGGCCGAGTACTTCACCAACCCGAACCTGACCGAACCCATGCCCATCCACGTCGACGCGGCGGGCAGGGTCCTCGGCTACCTCGCCCTGTGGGACACCGCGCACCGCGCCTTCCCCGGACTGGACCGCACCCCGTACCACTCGCTGAACGGATACGCCGACTTCCATCAGTCCACCGCCCACCTCGATGACGGGTCGATGATCCGCGTCGGCCGGTTGACCGTCGGTGGCGGGCACGGCCCGGTCGGTAAGGGCGCCAGGGCGGCGCTCGCCCACTACGACGACGTGTCCACCTGCTGGGCGCTCGCGGTGGCGGGTGAGGATGAGCGCGGCATCTGGGTCAGCGGCGCCATCCACGCGCAGGCCGATGAGCGGATGGTGCAGCTCGCATTGGGCACACCCCATTCCGGGCATTGGGAGCGCGTGGGTGGACACCCGGAGCTGATCGCTGCCCACGCCGTCAACTCGCCTGGGTTCGCGATCTACCAGAAGGCCACCGACCGCGACGGCGATCTGGCCCTGGTGGCGTCGTTCGCGCCCCGCACCAACCCCGCCCTCCTCCACGCTTCCGCTGCTGTCCTCGAGGACGTGGCGGATCGTGCTGCTACCCGCGCTGTGGACGCCTACCTGGAGCGGCAGGAAGCGTTGAAGCTCGCGGCCGAGGCGGACGAGTTGCTGGCGGCTGCATCCCGTAGGCGCACACTCCAGGCGAACGCCCTCATCCAGGGTATGCGGGCACGACGAAAGGCAAACTGATCATGGCGAGTTGCTGCGGCGGCGCCCCCTCCAGGGCATCCAACAAGTCCGTCACCTACAGGGTCACCACCTATCAGGGTGAATCGTTCGGGCCGTTCCTGACCATCACTGAAGCTCGGGTGAAGCTGACCGAGCAGGGTGGTGGAGTGATCAACGAAGTCCGCGGCGAAGCGTAGACGGAACAAGCGAGAGCCGGGCCCCGATCCAATCGGAGCCCGGCTCTCTGCCGTTGGCCCCCGAAACCGTGCCGCTGCCCCTGCCCCGCCGATAGGATCAGCGATCGGTCGGGACCAACAACGGGAGGAACCAGGGGTGGCACGATACGAACTGCACTACAACGGCCAGACATACAAGCTCGACCCGGAAGCCGGCGAACTGTTCGAACGGGAGCTGGTGAAGTTCCAGCAGGGCTGGGGCCCGATGCTGGTGGATGTGACGGTGGCGCGCGGCCACAAGATGACGGTGCTGCTGTCCCCGTCGATCCCGGTGGCGTTGCTGCGAGACGACAACCCGAAGCAGACGCCCACGGCAACCTTCCTGTGAGCCGACAGGACGTGTAGGCGCCGACAACACGAAGGCCCCCACCAACGGATGGTAGGGGCCTTCGTGTGTTGATCGCCAGCAGAGCGGTTCCCAGACTACACGCTATCGCTCACACGTTCGAGACACGCCGAATGTCGACACGCCCAAGGTCTCGGAAAACCGCAGGTGGCACCCCGACTACAGGCGAGACAGCCTCTCCAGCTCCGTCGCCCGCCGCTCCTCGCGTGCTTCCAGGGCTTCGATAGCAGCACGCAACCGCCTACACTGCTCGGCCCGCTGCTCCACTGTCCGCTCCCGCCGCTTCACAGCTCGTTCTCCGCGGCGCTTTTCGCACGCCATTCGAGGTACTCCCCGTCGCGCTCGGCGTCGCCCAGGGGATCGCAGCAGGGATGCCCGTCGGACCAGAACTCTTCGGCTGTCCGGTAGCCAGCCATCCACGCCTCCCGGCGAACCTGCTCGATGCGGTCTCCGCTACTCACAACTGCCCGCCTTCCATCTCTCGCTGGGGAACATCCACTCACGGCAATGCTCCGGGAACTCCGGGTGTGTGCGGTACGCCATCGCCAGGTAGTTGATCGTCGTCTTACTCGACGCGACAGCACCCGCCCAAAAAGACGAGATCACCTCCGATTTCAGATCGCGCCCTTCCCGCCATCGCGCGATGTCTCCCTCAACGGCGGCGAGGATGGCGCGTATGGCTGCGGCACGCTCCGGGAAGAGGTCGGCCTCTTCGTCTGCGCGGGCTGCGACGAATGCGACCACGGCGGGGTCGGGAAGTAACTCCGCCGGAATGGGAGCGGCGCGTTCCTCAGGAAAGTCCGTCACGCTGCTCATCGAAGGAGCTTCGAGGAAACCCCCGGCTTTAGCCGTGGGGAGGAATCGGAGCTAAGCGTTTTTCTGGTTCTCGACATAGCGTTTCACTACCTCCAGGGTTGCGCCGCCGACAGTGGCGACGAAGTACGAGTTGGTCCACAGGGTGGGTAAGCGGGACTTGAGGGCGGGGAACTCGGCGCGCAGGACGCGGGAGGAGCGGCCCTTGATCTGTTTGACCAGGCGGTGGATTCCGAACTGCGGGTCGCATGAGACGAGCAGGTGCACGTGGTCGGGCATGGTTTCCAACTCGACGATGTGCGCGTCTCGTTCGTCGCAGACTTCCCGAATGAGTTGCTTGAGGCGTTCCTCGATGCGTCCGCCGATGACGCGCCGCCGGTATTTCGGGCACCAGACGACGTGGTAGGTGCAGCGGTAGACGACGTTGTTGTTCGATCGGATCTCGTCCATGAAAACAGTATATGGCTCGATGCTGTATAATCGAACGTATGGACGAGACAGTGCGCTACACCTACCGCTTGCGCCCCGGCGCGCAAGCGGTGCGCGCTCTCGAATCCGAATGGCATCGCTGCCGATTCCTGTGGAACGAAGCCGTCCACCAACAACGAACAGGCGAGAAACCCACCTACGCGCGGCTGTCGAAGATGCTCACCGAAGCCCGCGCCCGCACCTCCTGGTTGCGGGAAGGTTCGCAAGTCGCCCAACAACAGATGCTGCGCACCTACTCCCAAGCGTTGGACCACTCGTTCAAGGTGAAGGGACGCGGCCGGCCAACCGTTAAGCGGCGCAGGACTTCCCTGCCGTCGCTGGAGTACACGACACGCGGGTTCGGCATCGCCCACGGACGCTTGACCTTGCCGAAGGGCGTCACGATCCCCGTCGTGTGGTCGCGGGAACTCCCGTCGCATCCGTCGTCGGTTCGCGTCTACCAGGACTCCCTCGGCCACTGGTATGCCTCGTTCGTTGTGCGCCGCGAGGTCGAACCCGCGCCCGCCGCGACCGGAGCTATCGGCATCGACTGGGGTGTCTCCACTACGGCGACGACCACCAGCCCCGCCCATGACCTGCCGTATGCGGGGCACCGTCGCCGCTGCGCCGCCGAACTCGCGCGCGCGCAACGGAAGATGGCCCGCCGCCGCCGCCCCAAAGGCCAAGCCCAGAGCAACGGCTACCAGCAGGCGCGGCGTGAAGCTGCTCGCCTCCACAAGAAAGCGGCTCGGCAGAACACTCACGCCGCGCGGGTGTGGGCGCGTCGCGTCGTCGCCGACCATCAGGTGATCGCGGTCGAGGACTTCAAGCCGAAGTTCCTCACCCGCTCCAGCATGGCGCGGAAAGCGGCGGATGCTGCGATCGGTGCCGCGAAACGAGAGCTGATCGAACGTGCCACGCGGGCGGGGCGAAGGGTGGTGTTGGTTCCGCCCGCGTACACGACCATGACCTGCGCAAGCTGTGGAGCGAGAGCCAAGCAGCGGCTTGCCTTGCAGGTACGAATCTTCCGTTGCGACACCTGCGGACACACCGCAGACCGCGACCGGAACGCCGCCGCCGTGATTTTGGCGGCCACGGTAGAACTCGACCGTGCCAGTGCTGACGATGTAAGACATTGCGGGCCTCCCTCCGGGGCGGTCAGTGGTGCAGTCCGAGCTGGAAATCCCCCGGATTTATCCGTGGGGAAGGGTTAAGCCTTCGGTCCTGTCTCCGTGGTGGGCATCGGATCAGACATGAAGATCAGGCCGGGACGCTCCCGGTTCGGGCTGGTGTCGTGCCAGCCGTCTGGACGCGAGTCCTCGTAAAGCGAATAGCCAAGGAAGGTGCCCGGCAACGCATCGACGAACGGAGCGATCCACCCCACGAATGCCTCGATCTCCGAGCCGTGGGAATTGGATGACGAGTGCACGATCAACTCGTGGCGACCGACGCCGTTCTCGCCGCAACGCCGGAATTGGATCGGTTGGCTGATCTGGTAGGCCGCCATCCTTCCGATCAGCACAGACTCCCAGTGGTCGCACGCGAAGAACGGGTGGCCGTCGTACGGCTCCATCTCGGCGTTGGGGTTGTTGGCCAACTGGTTGAGCCAGTCCAGCAGGCCAGGGGGTGCGTCCTTGCGGATGCGTGCCCGGAAGAAGAACTCGGTGTACATGCCCATCAGGCATCGCCCGCCAGATTGTCGCTACGATTGTCCACGGTCGAATCTCTTCTCTCTCAGGGTGTGGATTCGGTCGAAGGCCGGGGGCTGCACGACCCCCGGCCACCCCCAATTTTACCAGGTCACAAGGGGTTTCCTGGTCTCGGCGGACGGGGTTCAAGCTACCTTGAATCAGGGCCGGTTCTCTCAAGTTCGGGGCACCAAACTTGATGCGCAGGACGTGGCGGTCAGTCGTGGTTGACCCCGATCATCGGGCAGATACTTCCCGTCTCCGGTGTCCACGTCATCGGATGCCAGCAGGACTGGCAGAGACCGAAGAACCCAGTCGCCTCACGCCCCCCCCTCCCGGCGTGCCCCCATGTTGATGGGTCATGCTGCCCCCTCCGTGAACTCGTAAACCAGACTCGGCGCGTCACTCATCCGGTCCGCCCAACCCAACAATTTCGGCAGGTTGATGTCAGGCCCGAACTTCAAATAGGTGCCGTCCACCGAATCGCAGCCGATCAACTCCGCATACCGGCAGCGGCGTTCAGAGTTCACGCGCCCCATATGCACCCACTTACTACGGCGTCTGGCTTCCGTGACGAGGACACGAGCCTGTGGCCCCAACTTCCACTCCGTACTGCCACCAACGAACAGGGCATCGAAAGCCCCCCAAGGCACATGCAACGATTCCAAACCGTCCTGCGCGACAAGAGCAGCCTTATATCCGAGCGCACGGATGATCGGCAGGAACGGCGCCGACCGGGTGAGCGTTGCCGCAGCATCCCCCACCACATCGGGGGCGGTCGCGAACAGGCACGACTTGGCGGCGTGCGCGTTCTTCGCCAACCACCCCAACCATGCAATGTCACCGGGATAGCCGCCGCTGTAGCAGCCGTTATCCGCACACCACTTCACCCCCGCAGGGCGCCGATTCCCTTGGGCGGGTGTGTCGATGAACCCGATCACACCCGCCTCCATCGCTGCCACCGCACCTTCACTGCACGGGTTCGCCATGTACAGGATCACCACACACCCGCTCAACACCGTGTGACCTTGACCGGCATGCCAGCCGTCTTCCAACAGGTCACCACTTTCGTGACCGTCACAGCAGCAGTGGACAGTTCGGTGTAGATGCGATCCGTCAACGCTTCATGGGTGATCCGTTCATCCCGGAACGACTGGAAGTAGGCGGCCAGCTCGTGCAATTCGAGCGTGCTCGCACCCACCAGCAGGTGCACGGTCACACGCCCCCGATCCACTTCATCCTTGAACGGGCACAAGTGACGGATCTTCGACCGAACCACCAGTTCTTTGGTAGCGCCACTAGCCCCGGACGAATGCACGTTCAACACGCGAACCGACCCCCCATCCGATGATCAGGTAGGCGAGGTTCGCCCACATCTTCCCCACCAACTGGCCGACCAGGACACCACTGATCGCGGTCACCCCGAACGCCAACCCGATGAACACGACCGTGTCCACGACCGCACCAACAACACCGGAGGCCAAGACCGCGGCAGACCAACGGCGGTCACCGAACTGGCTGCGCGCCCGCAACGGCGTGTACACGGCGAAGTCGAGCAGTTCCGCAACCGCGAATGCGACAGCGGAAGCAACCGCAATCGCCGGGCTGGCAATGAAATAGGAGACGACAGCTGCCGCGACGATCACGACGACTACAGCCCATTTCCCCGCCAAGTCTTGGATGGCATCACGGAGAGCGAGAGCGACCCCGGCGAAGATCGTTCCCGCGGTCGCTTGCAGCCCGAAACCGACGGGGACGAACCCGTATCGGGTGGTCACATAGTTGGCGGCGATGACCGACGCCAACAACCCGGCCGCCGCGATGACACCGGCTGTTCGCTGGCCGGTCACGAGTCACCCTCCCGGATCTCGTACAGCCGCAAATCCAACTCGAACTCCTCCACCATCGACTGGACTTCCCGCGCAGCCGTCCCCCTGTCCAACCACGTCTCATCGATCGTGACTGGCCCCCCATCCTCGGGATACAACCCGACACCCCACGAGACAGGAGGAGAAGCCAGAAGGCCGGCCGCGGCGAGAGCGTCCACGACCATGCTCGCCGCGTCGTCACCGAGCCACCCCCACAACCCGGTCAGGCACTCCACCGCCTGGGCGCGGGCGTCATCGGCGCTCACTCGCCCTCCTCCCGCCGCCAGGGGCCCACGTACCGGACAGCGGTGTAGTCCCCAGCCCCGTCGCCGGTGAGGTCGTAGACGCGGGTGGACTCCACCTCGGTCGGCAGGAGCCCCGCCTCAGCGAGGGCGTCGACGTACGGCTCGGCCTTACGGCGGTAGCGCGGTGCCCAGTCCTCGAAGTCGTCCGGGCCGTACCCGGCGAGGTCGGCGTCGACGGCGAACAGCTCGCGGGCCAGTACCTCGATCGCCTTGGCGCGGATGTCGGGGGCGGTCATCGGGTCTCCTCGTCGTTGACGCGGCAGACAGTCACGTGGGTGGCGGCCTCCAACTCCTCACGGGTGAGCTTCCCGTTCTCGATCAGCCACTCATAGACGGCGGCCACATCGTCACCGTGCACGGTCCCCGCTCGGTCTATCGCGGCCTGTACGTCAGCGACGGCCCGCTTCCACCCGCACGAGATCACGTCTCCGTCGGGGTGGGTGTCGCAGCGGGGATGCTGGGCGAGCGCCGTGTTCACGCGGGCGACAGTGCCGCGCAGCCGGTCCCGCTCATCCAGCACCGCATCCAGGGCGTCAGCGAGGTCCGTGGGATGCCCCTGCCCTTCCATGAGACGGTGGTAGCGGTCGAAGTCGAGACGCGCGAACTGAGCCAGCACGCCCCGCTGCCACGCCTCCAGTTCGCGGACACGGGCATCGGAGGCTGCGATGTAGCGGCGGTCCATCTCCAGGGTGGTTTCGGCGTTGGCCTTCCACGCCCGCAGCTGGATCAGTTCACGGGATGCAGCGATGGCGACTTCTTCGGCGGCGCTGTCGACCCTGTAGTTGAAGGCGGCCCAGGTCTGCAACTCTTCGTCGGTCAAGTCGGGTGCTTGCTCGGTCATCGGTTCTCCTTAGAGGCGGGGTCGACCAGTCCAGCGATCCAGTCGGCAACATGCGTGGGGTCGGCGAGGTAAGGCAGGTCCGACCAGGTGGCGTGCCCCAGGTACACCCAGAACCAGCCCGTGTCGACCGGCCCGCGTGATACGAAGTCGTCGGCGTGCGTGGGGTCGTCGGCGTCGGCGCTCACCCACCAGCGGAAGATCATGTCGCCGCACTCGAAGTCGGCTTCGTGGTCATAGTCCCGGAACCAGCGGTCGAACTCGATACCGCGCCGCTCACACCTGGGTGGCGTCCTGCTGCTCGGCGTCGACCTTCGTCCTCGCGTAGTCCAGCCAGGCATCCTCAACCTTGGCGTCCTCGGCCAGCTCGAGACCGGTCAACCGGCACACCTCGGCGAGGTCCATCACGTCGGCATCCACCGAGGCAACCAGGGTCCGCGGGGAGTCCCATTTCCAGTCCGCCCCGTCGGGGAACAGGTCGACGGTGAGACGGTCGTGGCGGCAGCGGATGTACAGGTAGTCGCCCTGGTCGGTCCAGGCGTCCCACTGGGCGGGGCAGACGAAGCAGGTTCGGACGGCCCGCACGATGCGGTAGGTCCGGGTGTCGGTCTGCTCGGTCATGGTCTCTCCTGGGGTGAGGGCCGCACGGGAGGCGGCCGTATCGGGGTCACGCATGGCTGGTCTCCTGGGTGTAGTGGTCGGCGATGCGCAGGGCGGTCGGCAACGGCAACGGGGTGGGCACACCACGCAGGCCGGCATCAGCGGCTTGGGCCAACTGTTGGGGGGTGGCGCCGCGTGTGGTGGCGAGGTCGGCGGCGATGGCGAGCCCTTCATGGACGCGCTCGTACACGCCGGGGGCGTCGTTGGTGAGGTTCAACGCTTGGGTGAGCAGGGTGACGACGATCAACAGGCCGACAGGTGACGGTTCGGTGGGGGGCATTCCGGTTCCTTCCGGGTCAGGTGAGGGCTTACTCCCTCGGGGTGAGAGCCGCCCCTCTCATGTGAGAGGGGCGGGTGCCTACGGGTGGGTCAGTGCGGGGATGCTGGGGGCGACGGCCTCACGTTCCGCTTGGGTGATGCAGCGGCGGCAGGTGACGGGTTCGAGTGTGTGGACGGCTCGGCTGGTGATGTCGGTGTGGCAGTCCGCCCGCCCCGCCACAGACGCGCGCGTGTTGCGGAACCACCTGCCACCCATCCGATACCGGCGGGCATGCGTCACCGCATGCACGACACCGCGCGGGGAACGCACATGGAAACGGGGCCCGAACACCTCGAGGTAGACAGCGGGCAGCGCATGCCACTCACCACCCACCTGACTGTGCCGGTACACGGCCTCCGCTTGTGCCTGCTCCTCGGTCAAGCACCAGACAACAACAGCGAGCGGTTCACCGTGCGCGGTGGCACGAGAGTCACGCCCGATCACTACCGCCTTGTGGTCATCAGACCATCTGCCTTGCACACGAGGGCGGCCATCCGGCCACACGATGTAAGCGTGATGGGGGTACAGCATTCCGGTTCCTTCCGGGTATCGGTGACGGCTTGATCCGTCTTACGGTGGCTGGGGCACCCTGCGCGCCCCAGCCACATTCGATTCTACTGGACAGGCTCGTCAGTTCTCCTCGGTCGGGTCGTCGCCGTCTTGCAGCGTGGGGAGCGCGGCGTACAGTTGCGAGGCGAACCCCCGCGTCACCAGGTCGGGCTGTTCCTCACCCGAGATGGCACCGACATGCGTGGCCCGACTCCACCGATCCGCCAACTGGCTGACGGCATCGACCCCCTTGACGAGGACCAGCAGTGCGCGCAGGTCGCCCCACGTGAGACCCGTCGTGTCGTGACCGGGGACCACGTTGCGGGTCGCCTCGACTGCCCACGCGTCATCCGCGGACTCGCTGTAGGCCGCGAGAGTGTGTGCGAGCCGGTCCACGGGATCGCCCGTGAAGTCAGGCAGGCTGGCGCCGATGTTGTGCAGGATGCCCATTAAACGCTCCTAAATGCCTTGTACTGTCGGTTTATCGTGGGTCGGCAGGACTCGAACCTGCTACCGCTGATCGCCATTCGCGGCACCACCTGGGCGACCCTGCCCGGTCAAGCTGCTGGGGTTTCTCGCTGTTCCGCAGCGCGCAGCATGCGCGCCGCATGCGCCAACCGCCGCCCAAGCTCGACGTACTGTCGCAACCGGGCATCCTCCCGCTGCTGGATACGTGCCGTCCGCCGCGGCCCCAACGCGACACCACCCGCCGCCGCACGATCCGGCAACAAAGGCTCCACCAGGCTCGCCCGCTCGGACGTCAACCGCGCCACCCGTTCCCGCCAAAACGAGGCAGGCCGATAGCGGCGAGGCTCACGGACCGGTTTCGGTTGCGGGGCCGGCTTATCCAAGATCGCGGGATCAACCAGGTGCTCGTCCCCCTCCTGAATGAACCAGGTGAGCAGCGGCGGGAACTTCGAGCGGACGGCCCCCTGCGAGGCTATCCACGCATCAGCACGCTCCTGCAACAGACGCATGTATTCGTCACCAGACAGGCGGGCGGGCTCGGTCATCGGGGATCTCACTCTCACGGGTGTTAGCGGTTGGCGAGGTCGAGCAGCACGTCGGCGTGGCAGGGGGAATCGAGCGGGCACCAGCAGCCGAGATCCTGGCCCGCCAGTTCGCGGCGGATGAGTGCGATCACCTCGGGCTTGCTCTCCACGTACCAGCGGAACAGCTCGACCGCCTCCGTGGCGTCGCGCGGGGTGAAGCCTTCGACAGTGGCGCCATCCTTGGTGAGGTACTTGGTTTCGCCGACCTGGAACGGGTTGCCCCAATTCTTGGGGTCGCCCACGAACTTGACCCCTTTGGGCAATCCGGTCCCGAATATCCGCTGACGCTGGTGACGCTGAGGCATGTCGTTCTCTCCGATCAAAAGTTCCGTTTGGAAGTGGATGGGCTAGGCGTCGATGCGGCGGTCAGGGTCGGCGATCGTCGGGGGTCCAGGCCGCGAGAGTGTCCACGTTCGAGGCCAAGCGGCGCACCTGGGCATGGAGCTGACCGGCCGGAACCTTGCCGAGAGCGATGGCCTCCGCCTGCTGGGCAATCACGTTCGCCAGGTCGCGGTACTGCCGGTCACGTGCGCTGTCGACCCTCGTGCTGACCCTGTCCAGAACATCCGCGTAGAGCGAGGTGCCATGGCTGGGGTTGTCGGGATTGACCAGGTCGACCGCGGGACGGCCGTCCTTGCCGGTGTACAGGCGGTCGACACGCCAGACGCGATTGCTGTCGGTGCGAACCAGATCGCCGATGCTGTAGGTGTCGCTCATGTGCGGGTGTCCTTTCACGGTGGCGGGCTGACGGTCTGGCAGCCCGCCGAGGGGGTTCAGGCCGGGTCGCTGTCCTGCGCCCTTCGCGCCTCGTAGTCGCGGATCAGCACGGCGAACAGCTCCGCGAAATCGCGTCCGCTCCGCACGTAGCCGCCACCCGCCCCGTACGCGATCAACGGGGCGCCGTACTCGCGCGGGATGAGGATGCTCCCCCGGTAGCCGGCGTCCGACATCGCGTCGCCCTCGAACAGCCACACGCGGTGGTTGCCGAGCGTGTCGACGCCGTTGGCGATCCAGTGGCCGTCCGGGGTGGTGGAGTCGCGGCCATCGAAGCGGACGTCGATGCCCCGCAGGTGGATGTGGGTGAGATTGGTGGTCATGGCTGGTCCTTTCCGATGAGGGTGGGCCACCAGTGTGGCGGCCCACCCGGGTGCGTGTGGGTCAGGCCGCGACGGCGGCGGGGATCAGGTGGGCGGTACGGCTGTAGGCGGCCAGACCCTCACGGATGGCGCGGTCCTTGGCGGGGTAGGCGGCGACCTCGATGGCGCGGCCGTTGCGGACGGTCCACACGGTGAGGGGGTCGCGGCCGGTGGCGGCCTTGAACGCGGCCTTCACCTTCTTGCCCGCGTGGGAGGCGTAGCGGCGAATGAGGTCGGCGTCGGCGCCCAGGTTGGCGAGCGCGGTGGAGATGGTGACGAGCTGGCCGGAGTTGAGGAACTGGGTGCGGGCGGAGCCGTTGAGGAAGCGGGCGAGGGCGGGGGCGATGAGGGCGCGGACGCGACGGCGCAGCGCCTTGGCGGCGGCCTTGCGGGCGGCGCGGGCGGGGCTGTAGGTGGTGGTGATCATGTCCGGCTCCTCCGGTTCGGTGAGGGCTTATTCCCTCTGACATGAACGACTATACACACACATGTACCGAGACGCAAGGGGCTTACCCGCCCGTGAACGAAACACACTCCCGCCCAGGTCACAGCCCGATCCACCCCAACACACCCAACCCCCACCATGTACACCCACGCCCCACAAGGACGGCCGCTGCACCCACCCCGCCTACCGTCCCGCCCCCATGACCGTCATCGCCGCCATAGCCACACCCACCCACGTCGTCATCGGCTCCGACACCCGACACGACTACAGCGGCACAGGACTCCACACCACCGCAGGCAAAGTCGGCACCCTCACCGCCCCCAACGGTGACGCCATCCTCCTCGCCGTCTCCGGCAACGCCAGCCTCCTCCCCGTCGCCCTGCGGACCGTGAAGCTCGAAGGCACACCCAATCCAGACGACACAGCCGATGCCGACGCTTGGGCCAACGCGATGGCCGAAGCGATCACCGGCGCACTCAACGACGCCACCCCCACCCTCACCATCCCCAGCGGGGAAGCCGGCGCCGCCGCCATCGACGGCACCCTCCTCCTCGCCTGGCGGCAACACCTGTGGTGGATCTACACCCACACCGCCGCCCGCCCATACGGCGGAATCCTCGCCATCGGCTCCGGCACCGATGTCGCATTGGGCAGCCTCCACACCTCCCAGCTGTACGGCGTCGACCCGACCGAAGCTGTGGACCTCGCTGTCCGACTGGCCTGCCGCCACGCCTCCGGGTGTGGTGTGGACGAGCGCGGGCCGCTCATCCACACGACACAGACCGCCCGGTAGGGTCCAAGGCGTGGTGGCAGTCGGTGACGTGGTGAAGCTGGGCGAGGCAGGCGTGTCCCGCTTCCGCGTCCTCGAGATCGACGACGACACCGCCCTCATCGAAACCATCGACGACGCACCCGGCCGCTACCCGTGGCCCGCGAGACTCAGTGAACTCCACCCCGCCGACGACCAGTAAGCGCTGCACCCTGGGTGCCTACCGTCCGCACCCATGACGAACAGAACTCCCACCACCGAATCAGCGAAGCTCCCCATCACCGCACCCCGTGGCATCACGATCCCCCGCGACCGCTCCAAGGACATGGTGCTCCGACAGATCGGATGGGTCGGCCACCGCGACGGCACCATCTACACCCTCAACGACGACCCGCTCAGCGACGGCCGCGAAGGCGGCGGCATCTCCCCCCTGTACGAAACCATCGGCCTCTGGGGTGACCCGGCTGACGGCAACTACGGGACCGAGGGCTGACCGCCATGACCATCACACCCCAAACCTTCCGCCCCCGCGCCACCGTCGAAGCCGTCTACTTCGAAGACATCCACTGCGGTTCGCTCATCGCGAAGTGGACGGGCGGCAGCAACGAACACCGCCCCGACCAAGTGCAGATCCCCACCGACACAGGCTCGATCACCGCACACCTGGGTGAGTGGGTGATCCGCGGCCATGAGGGCAGGTTCTTCACCTGGCCCGCCGACACGTTCGCCGAGACGTATGAGCGGGTCGTCCCCGAGGATGAGCAGATCGCATCCCTGGAAGTGCAGCGCGCCCGCCTGCAAGTCGTGCAAGCCGAACGGGACCTCGCCGAAAAGCACGCCTGCCTCTGCAACGCCGACAGCGAACAGGAATACCTCGAGCTGTCCACCGCACGACGCGAAGCCCGCACCGCCCTCGTTGCCGCACAAGACCAGTTGTCCGCCAACGCCCGCGCCTTCTCCAAGGCCGCTACCCCAGCATCCATGCCGGCGTCTGTCCCGCCCCGTCCCGCGCTCGGCCGACCGGTCCTGTTCCAGGAGTTGAAAGCCACCTGCGCCGCGATCGTCACCCACATCCATCAGGGATCGGGCATGGTGAACCTGACCGTGTTCAACGCGACAGGCAACCCATACCCGGCACGGTTCGTCAGGTATGCCGACACCCTCACACCAGGACACTGGTCCTGGATGCCGGAGCGGTGACCGCGATGAACATGCCCGACCCTGCCACCGCCGCCATGCAAGCAGGCGCACCCTTACCCTTCAATCCTTTGCGGGAGAGGCTGACCGACATCACAGGGGATCAGCACCCCATCGAGGACTGGGTTGCCACGTATCTGCCACCTGCCGAGTCGATGGCGGCATACGTTCACCGTGCCGTCCACGAAAGCGGCGCATGGGACAACCCCACTGTGCGTGCCCTCGTCTGCGAGGACGGCATGATGGAAGGGCACACAGTGCACACAGTGAACTCCCGCGCTTGGGATCTGAAAGAGATATACGCCGCCGCCGAGACGGCTCTAGGGGAACGCATGATGTCCCATGACCTCGATGTCGCCCCAGTCATCGGGTACGCCTTCCACGCCCAGACTCGAACCGTGGATTTCGCGGCGTTGACATCCGAGGAAGCTGAGATCGTTCTCAGCGAGGGAGTGGGGTCCGTGCCGCAGGCGCGGGACGCTTTCCTTGTCGTGGCTGCTGACTGCGCGGGCCGGGTGTGGTGGGCCGAGAGGGACATCGAGACCGGCGATATGCGGAGTGGTGATCCGGTCACCCCGAACCCGATGTGGAAGGGGTATGCGATAACCATGCGGTTTCTCGCCGAGGGGGTGGCGCCCTCGTACTATGCGCTTGTCGGGCACTACTTCAAGGCGCTTTATGGCGGGGAGGGCGACTGATTGGCTGGTCGTGCGCGGCGGCATTGCACCCGCCGCGCCTACCGTGCCCGCCCATGAGTATCGAAGGACTGTTGCGACTGCATGGACACGACACCCGCAAGGTCGACCATCCCGACGGCACGATGAGGTTCGAGCCTGTCGCCTCCACCGAGAAGCCGACCGCCCGCCCACGTAGGGCCCCGGCTCGTCCCGCACTGACCGACCCGTTCAGCCATCACGTCGCACACCAGGCCGGGCTTGCGCTCGGTGCGCTCGCCGGGGTGCTCGTCGCCCGCGGTGTCCGCGCCCTGTGGCTGCGGCACATCGGGGCGAAGGGCTGACCAATCCGGGGCGCGGCGGCTCTGCACCCGCCGCGCCTACCGTGCGCGGGCATGGCACTCACACCCGAGCGATACCGCAAACGGCCAGTCGAGATCGAAGCCGTCCAACTCACCAACCGCGTCACCCCCGACGAGGTAGCCCGATGGTGCGGCGGGCGAGTCACCTTCCCCGGCGG
>NZ_JARWRU010000287.1 GCF_029867845.1 Nocardia farcinica
GTTGCTGGCCGGGCGAGGGGGCGCCACCTTTTTATGGGTGGTGCCGGCCGCCTGCGCCCCCACTTTCGCCGGCTTGGGCGGGGGCGACGACATCGCCATCGGCTCCCCGGTGGGCGGCCGCGGCCATCGCGAACTCGACGACCTGGTCGGCATGTTCGTCAACACCGTGGTGCTGCGCACCGCCGTCGACGCCGACGCCTCGCTGGCCGAGCTGGTCGCCGCGGTGCGCGAGGCCGATCTGGCCGCCTTCGCCCACACCGAGCTGCCCTTCGAGCGCATCGTCGACGAGCTGGTCACCGACCGCAGCGGCGGCGCGCACCCGCTGTTCCAGGTCATGCTCAGCTACACGCCGGGACAGGAGGCCCACGAGGCGCTCACCCTGCCCGGCCTGACCGTGCGTCCCGTCCCGGTCCCCGACGACGGCGCCAAGTTCGACCTGCACCTGGTCCTGCACGACGACGGCGCGGGCGGCCTCTCGGGCAGCCTGCGCTACGCCACCGACCTGTTCGACCACGGCACCGCCGCCTCGGCCGCCACCCGCCTCACCCGCGTCCTCGCCGCCGCCGCCTCCGCCCCCGGCACCCGCGTCGGCGAGGTGGAGCTGCTCGACGACACCGAACGCGCGCGGGTGCTGCGCGAGTGGAACGACACCGCGCACCCGCTGCCCGCCACCGACACGCTCGTCTCGCTGTTCCAGCGCCAGGCCGCCCGCACCCCCGGCCTGCCTGCCGTCACCTTCGCGGACACGACCCTGACCTACGGCGAGTTCGCCGACCGCGTGAACCGCCTGGCGCGCGAGCTGATCCATCGCGGCGTCGGCCCGGAGACCACGGTCGCCCTCGGCATGCGCCGCTCGCTGGACCTGGTGACCGCCATGTACGCCGTCGTCGTCGCCGGCGGCGCCTATGTCCCGCTCGACCCGGACCACCCCGCCGAGCGCACCGGCCACGTCCTCGACACCGCCCGTCCGCTGGCGATCCTCACCTCCGGCGAGGACCTGCCCGGCCCGGACGAACGCACCCCGCGCATCCGCGTCGACCGCCTCGACTTGAGCGCCCGGTCGGCGGCCCCGGTCACCGACGCCGACCGCCGCGCCCCGCTGCGCCCGCGTCACACCGCCTACGTGCTGTTCACCTCCGGCTCCACCGGCCGGCCCAAGGGCGTGGCCGTCGAGCACGCCGCCGTGGTGAACCGGCTGTGCTGGATGCAGTCCGCCCACGTGGCGCTCGGCCCGGGCGACGTGCTGTTGCAGAAGACCCCGGTCACCTTCGACGTGTCGGTGCCGGAGTTCTTCTGGCCGTTGCAGGTCGGCGCGCGCATGGTGCTCGCCGCCCCCGACGCGCACCGCGACCCGAGGCAGATCGCCGAACTGATCGCCGCCGAGGGCGTCACCGTCACCCACTTCGTGCCGTCCATGCTGGCGGTCTTCCTGGCCGAGGCGGCGCAGGACGCGGGCGCCGGCCTGCGCCACGTGTTCTGCTCCGGCGAGGCCCTGCCCGCCGCCACCGCCCGCCGCCTGCGCGAGCTCACCGGCGTGCGCGTGCACAACCTCTACGGCCCCACCGAGGCCGCCGTCGAGGTGACCGCGCACGAGGTCACCGACGCCGACGTGCACACCGTCCCCCTCGGCCGCCCGGTCTGGAACACCCGCGTCTACGTGCTCGACGCCCGGTTGCGCCCGGTGCCGGTCGGTGTCCCCGGCGAGCTGTATCTCGCCGGCGCCCAGCTGGCCCGCGGCTACCTCGGCCGCCCCGACCTGTCCGCCGACCGCTTCGTCGCCCACCCCTTAGGCGCGCCCGGCGCCCGCCCATAACGCCCCCGCGCCCAGGGCCCCAGGGCCCCCCCCCGAGCGCGGGATAAACAGGGGCCCCCCCCCATACAAGGGAAGAAACCACG
>NZ_JARWRU010000288.1 GCF_029867845.1 Nocardia farcinica
CCACGCCCGCCCGCACCGCGAGGTTCAGCGCGGGCTGGGTGGCGAGTTCGCCGGCGCCGACGGGGGCGCCGTCGACGGCGAGCGCGCCCACCGGGGCGTAGCCGACGCCGCCGACGTCGACCCGGCAGCCCGCGCAGATGACCTTCTGCACGGTCATCTCGTTGCGGGTGAGGGTGCCGGTCTTGTCCGAGCAGATGACCGTCACCGAACCCAGCGTCTCCACCGCGGGCAGGCGCCGGATGACGGCGTTGCGTCGGGCCATCCGTTGCACGCCCAGCGAGAGGGTGACCGTCATGATCGCGGGCAGGCCCTCGGGGATGGCGGAGGCGGCGAGCGCCACGACCAGGGTGAACATCTGGGCGGGCGCCTCACCGCGCCAGACCACGCCGAGCACGAAGGTCGCCGCGGCCACCAGCAGGATCACCGCGGCCAGCCAGCGGCCGAACTGCCCGATCTGGCGCAGCAGCGGGGTCGTGGTCTTGTGGATGCCGGCGAGCATGGCGTTGACCCGGCCGAGTTCGGTGTCGATGCCGGTGGCGACGACCACGCCGTCGCCCTGCCCGTACACCGCGACCGTGCCCGCGTACGCGCCGCTGCGCCGGTCGCCGAGTTCGCTGTCGGCGGCGACCGGCTCGGAGGTCTTGTCCACCGGCATCGATTCGCCGGTCAGCGCCGCCTCGTCGATGCGCAGTTCGCGCACCCGCAGCAGGCGCAGGTCGGCGGGCACGCGGTCGCCGGACACCAGGTGCACGACATCGCCGGGAACCAGGTCGGCGGCGGGGATGTCGAGCAGCTTGCCGTCGCGGTGCACGCGGGCCCTCGGCGCGAGCATGGCCCGGATGGAGTCCAGCGCGGACTCGGCCTTGCCCTCCTGGACGAACCCGAGCAGCGCGTTGATCAGCACGGCGGCCAGCAGCACCCCGGTGTCGATCCAGTGCTGGAGGAAGGCGGTGATGAGCGCGGCGGCCATCATGACGTACAGCAGGACGTTGTGGAACTGTCGCAGCAAACGCCACCACCAGCGGCTGGACTTGGCCTGCGGCAGGGCGTTCGGACCGTACAGCGTCAGCCGCCTTGCCGCTTCCTCCGAGGTCAGACCGCTTGGCGTGGCCTCGAGGCGGTCGAGCGTCGCGGCCGTGTCCATGGCGTGCCATGACGTCATTACCCGAACTTTACCAAACATCCAGCAAACCTTTGGTCGGTCGGTGGAAGTCGGCCGCCGCCAAGGAGTTCGGCGCGACAGTCGGGCGCACCGGCGGGCCGGAGCCGACCCGGCCGACAGAGGTCAGGACAGCCGGGCGGCGAAGGCGTCGTAGGCCGCGGCGTCGTAGAGGACGAACCGGATCTGCTCGACGGCGGTCTCGACGGCTCGCACCGTCTCGACCGCGATGCGGGCGCCGTCGTCCATGGGCCAGCCGTAGGCGCCGGTGGAGATCGCCGGGAAGGCGAGGGTGAGAGCGCCGAGTTCGTCGGCCACGCGCAGAGATTCGCGATAGCAGGACGCCAGCAGCGCGGTGCGGTCCTCGCGGGTGGAGTGGACCGGGCCGACGGTGTGCACCACCCAGCGCGCGGGCAGATCGCCGCCGTTGGTGGCCACCGCCTGTCCGGTGGGCAGGCCACTCGGGTAGCGCGTCTCGCGCAGCTGCCTGCACTCGGCGAGGATGCGGGGGCCGCCCCTGCAGTGGATGGCGCCGTCGACCCCGCCGCCGCCGAGCAGCGAGGAGTTGGCGGCATTGACGATCGCGTCCACCTCCTGCGCGGAGATGTCGCCACGTACCAGTTCCAGTGAGGCCATGCCCGTATTCTTCCCCCACTTCCGCGGGGATGCCGGGCCTTCCCTGCGCCTGTCGGGCGCTTCCTCATGCGGGCGGTCCGCCCGGTGGGCGGGCGAAGGCGGGGGTGTTGGCCCGGTAGAAGTCGAGGTGGGCGGCGGCCGCGGCGTCCCAGCTGAAGCCCGCCGCCAGGGCGCGGCCGCGGTGGGCGCGCTCGGGATCGGGGGTGAGGGCGGCCGCCATGGCGGCGGCGGTGTCGGCGGGCCCGGTGGCGAAACGCACCGCCCCGCCGAAGACTTCGCGGAAGACCGGCAGGTCGCGCACCACCACCGGCACTCCGGCGGCCAGCGCCTCCATGGCGGCCAGGCCGAAGCCCTCCTTGGTGGACAGGAACGGGAAGACCGCGGCGGCCCCCCGCACGGGGGGGGGGTGGGGGGGGGGGGCGGGGGGGGGGGCGCGGGGGGCGGGGGCGCGCCCGCGGGCGCGG
>NZ_JARWRU010000289.1 GCF_029867845.1 Nocardia farcinica
CAGCTGCGGGCCGCGCTCGAGGCCGAGGCCGCCCGCGGCGCGCGCGTGTACGCCTACGGGGCGGCCTCGCGGGCGGTGGCGTTGCTGTGCCGTGCCGGTGTCGACCGGACGTTGCTGGCCGGGGTGGCCGATGCCGCACCCGGCAAGCAGGGGCGGCGCATGCCGGGTACCGACATCCCCATCGTGTCCCCGGAGGAGCTGGTGGCCGCCGACCCGGACCGGGTGCTGTTGACCGTGCCCGACCTGCTCGGTGAGGTGTCGGCGCGGTACCCGCGGCTGGCCGGCCGCTGGTTGTGTGTGGGCGACACGCGGCCGGTGGGGGGGGTGGTGTCGTGAGCGCCCGGTTGTCGGTGTGCGTGCCCGCCTACGAGGCCGAACGCACCCTCGAGCACACGCTGCGTTCCATCCTGGCGCAGGACCTGGAGTTCGAGCTGCTGGTGCTCGACAACGCCAGCGGTGACGCCACCGGGGAGATCGCGGCGTCCTTCGACGACCCGCGGCTGCGGGTGGAACGCAACGACACCGTGCTGGCGATCGGTGACAACTGGAACCGCGCCATCGGGTTGTCGCGCGGTGAACTGGTGAAAGTGGTGTGCGCCGACGACATCCTGCTGCCCGGTGCGCTGGCCGCGCAGCTGGAGGTCATGGCGGACCCGGCGTTCGCGTTGAGCGCCACCCGTTTCCAGGTGATCGACGAGCGCGGCGACCTCGTCGAAACCGATCTCGGGCTGCCCGGGTTGTCGGGGGTGCAGACCTCGCGGGCGCTGGCGCGCACCATCGTGCGGCGCGGGCCCGCCGATTTCGGGCCCACCGCGGCGGCGATGTTCCGGCGTGAGCATTTCGATCGGGTCGGTGGGCTGCGCGGGGATCTGGTGTTCCGATGGATGTGGACCTGTTCGCCCGCGTCGGCCAGTTCGGGTTGTTCTACGGGTTGCCGCAGGTCGCGGCCGCCTGGCGGGATTCGACGTTCAACCTGTGCAGCCGCACCTCCACGGTCAGCAAGCTCACCGAGTTGCTGCGTTTCCATCACCGGCTGGCCGATGACTGCCCTCGGCTGGTGTCGACCAGGGACGTGCTCGTCGGTGACCTGCGGATCGCGGGCATGGCGCTGGAGCGGCTGCGGGTGCGGACGGTGTCGTTGATACGCGCGGGGCGTGGGTCGAGCCGATGACCGAGACCGCGTCGACCCGCGTGCACATGAGCGGGTCGGAGTGGTTCGGTTCCGCCGCGGGCGGACTGAACCGCTACTTCACCGATCTGTACGCCGCGCTCGCCGCGCGCGAAGACCTGTCGGTCACCGCCGCCGCGTTCGGCGACCCGCCCGACGGTGCGGCCACGTGGGGGCCGGTCGGCGGTTCGACCGCGCGGCGCGTGCGCGCGGCCCGCCGCGAC
>NZ_JARWRU010000290.1 GCF_029867845.1 Nocardia farcinica
AGAACGCCGAGCTCCACCTCGCCAGCACCGCCGACACCACCGGCTTCGCGGCCCCCCAACGCACCCACCGCCCCCTGTCCGCCAAAGACCTCCTGCTCGGCACCCACACCCTCACCCCTGACCCGGTGGCGGGCGCCGACCTGTGGCCCATCCCCAGCCGGGTCGCCCTCATCGCCTGCGAAAGCGGCGGCGACCTCCGCTTCACCGAATCCCTCGGCCTGGTCGCCGCCATGCTCCACGGCGGCGCCGAACTCGTCACCGCCACCCGCTGGCCGCTGCCCACCGACCTCGCCGTCCAGCGCTACGCCTGCGCCCCCGGAGTCCACCCCCTCCAGGACGCCATCCGCGCCGTCGACGCCGCCCACGACCAGGACGACCCCCTCACAGCGCTGCACAGCTGGCAACGCACCCGTCTCGACGCCTGGCGCACCACCGGAGCCCCCGAACACTCCCCCCTGCTGTGGGCCGCTCTGGCCACCTTCCTCACCTGAGGGTTCCCAGCGGCAGGTTCGACGAAGCAGGTTCGACGAAGCAGGTTCAACGAGGCAGGTGCGAAATAGGCACAGCGGGTTCCGACTCGTACGCCTCGTGCAGCAGGGCCACGAACTCACCGGCATCCCCGAGCCGCTGCTCCCCGATCCGCGAGACGGCGATTCCCGGAGTCCACGAATTCAGCACCACCCCTTGCAGATCGCGGCTGATATCGGTGACCCGAAGCGCCCGCGTGACCTGATCCACGCCGAGCGCGTCGAGCTGCCGCCGCACGATCCGCATGGTCACTCCCGGCAACATCGGGGCTTGCGGCCAGATCACCGACCGCCCATCCCAGAAGGCGAGATTCCAGATCGTCGCCTCACTCAGATTCCCCTGTCCATCGGTGAACACGGCGTCGTCGAACCCACGCGCGTTCGCCCGCCGCAGCAACCGCGTCTTCGCCACCTCCCCCACATGCTTGATGTGCGGCAGATACCGCTCGTGCGCGACCACGTCGAGCGCCAACGGCCCGGCGGGCGGCGTAGCCGGGTCTCCCACCCGCACCAGCACATCGATGGCGACCGACCCGTCCGCCCGCATGAACTCACCGGGCCGTGAGGTCAGATAGCAGGTCAACGATACATCCTCCGGCGCGTCCCGCAACGCGGCCGAGAGCGACTCGCGAACCCGCTCGTCCGCCGGATGCCCCCCGAACAACTCGTCACTGGCCAACCGCAACCGCTCCAGGTGCAGATCGAGGCCCCGCACCGCCCGACCCCGCACCTGCATCGCCGTGAAGTGCGCGAACCCCGCGAACGCCAGCGGAGCGAGATCCTCGACCGTGGCGGGCCGTCCGTTGAAGTACGTCGAAGCGAATCCCATGCCCGCACCGTAGGGCCTCACACCAGCGTCAAGGTCAAGCGTGGATCTCTCCGAGTAGGACCACTCACGCGCGTTCCCGGATTCGGAGCGGCGCGGGCGGTCCGAGCCGCTAGGACGCTCCGCTGACGTCCGGCGGGTTGACCTCGTCGCGCCAGCGGATGGCGGCCTTCAACTCCTCGAGGTCGTAGCCGGGCCCGGAGGAGCCGACGGTGAAGAGGGTGACGCCCGCGTCGAGGTAGGCCTTGGCCTGGTCGAGGCCGGGCCAGGCCACCGAGCGTTCGATGCGTTTCGCGTCGGTGCCGACCTCGGCGGCGTGCTCGGCGAGGATGACGTTCTTGCGTGCCAGGGCGTCGAGATCGGCGAAGCTGTGCCAGATGTCGGCGTATTCGGCGACCAGGCGCAAAGTCTTCTTCTCACCGCCGCCGCCGATGAGGATCGGTATGCGGCGGATGGGCTGGGGGTTGAGCTTGCCGAGGCGGGCGGTGATGCGGGGCAGGTATTCCTTCAACAGCGCCAGACGGGTTCCGGCGGTGCCGAATTCGTAGCCGTACTCGTCGTAGTCCTTCTGGAACCAGCCGGCGCCGATGCCGAGGATCAGGCGGCCGCCGCTGATGTGGTCGACGGTGCGGGCCATGTCGGCGAGCAGGTCGGGGTTGCGGTAGCCGCCGCCGGTGACCAGCGCGCCGATCTCGACGCGCTCGGTCTGCTCGGCGAAGGCGCCGAGCATGGTCCAGCACTCGAAGTGCGCGCCCTCGGGGTCGCCGCTGAGCGGGTAGAAGTGATCCCAGTTGAAGACGATGTCGGCGCCCGCGTCCTCGGCGCGCAGCACGGCGTCGCGGATCAGGCCGTAGTCGGGGGCGTGCTGGGGCTGCAATTGCAGTGCGATGCGAACCGGTCGGCTCATCTGAAGTCCTCCCTTTCGGGCAGCTGTCCGCGATCGACCCTACTCGCGCGGCGGCCCATCGCGGCGAATGCGATTCGTGGCGCGATGCGTTCGCGCCGGCGGGGCGGACCCGAGCGGCCCGTCCCGCCTGCGCGCTCCACCGTGCTCAGGCCGCGTGCACCTCACGTTCGTTCGGCACGCAGTGGGTCATCTCCAGGCCGGAGACATCGCGCGGGCCGTTCTTGCCGAGGTTGGCGGCGCGCTGCCGCTCTTCCTCCGAGAGAGTCTGGCTCTGCAACGGGGGCAGGCCGCGCACGTCGTCGGCGGTGATGCCGAGGCCCTCGCCGACCCGCTCGCCCAGCTCGTCGTCGCACAGGAAGAAGTGCCAGACCATGCGTTCCTGGACCTCGCGGACGGCCTCACCGATGCCCGCGACCAGGTTCTTCACCAGGTCGTCCTTCTCCCACTGCGCCATGAGCTGGTAGCGCTGCCCCGCCTGCTCGTAGTCGTTGGTGCGGGGGATGCGCTTGCGGGTGAGCCTGCCGCGGATCTCCGGGCCCTGCTCGTCCGGGGTGGGCGCCTCGGCCTCACGCAGGCCGCCGGTGATGGACGGCTCGTAGTTGACATGCGGGTTCGATCCGACGTCGTCGATGCCGTAGGCCATCGGGCCGCCCTGCTGGTTGGTGGCCACGTGCGCGTTCTTCGGCTTGTTCACCGGCAGTTGCAGGTAGTTGGGGCCGACGCGGTAACGCTGGGTGTCGGAATAGGAGAAGGTGCGTCCGACCAGCATCTTGTCGTCGGAGAAGTCCAGGCCGTCGACGAGAACGCCGGTGCCGAAGGAGATCTGCTCGTTCTCCAGGAAGTGGTTGCCGACATTGCGGTCGAGGACCATCCTGCCGACGACCTTCGGCGGGAACTCGTTCTCCGGCCAGACCTTGGTGTCGTCGAGCGGGTCGAAGTTCAGCTCGGGATGCTCGTCGTCGCTCATGAGCTGGACGCGCAGCTCCCACTCCGGGTAGTCACCGGCCTCGATGTGTTCGTAGAGGTCCTTGCTGGCGTGGCCGAGGTCCTCGGCCTGGATGGCGGCGGCGTCGGCCTCGGTCAGGCTCTTCACGCCCGCCTTCGGAATCCAGTGGTACTTGACCAGGTGCGTGACGCCCTCGGCGTTGACCCACTTGTAGGTGTTCACGCCGAAGCCCTGCTGGGTGCGGTAGTTGGCCGGGATGCCGCGCGGGCTGAACAGGTTGACCAGCATGTGCATGGACTCCGGCGTCTGCGACATGAAGTCGAAGATGCGCGCGGGCTCCTGACGGAAGGTCACCGGGTCGGGCTTGAGAGCGTGGATGACGTCGGGGAACTTGATGGCGTCCCGGATGAAGAAGACGCCGAGGTTGTTGCCGACGAGATCCCAGTTGCCGTCCTCGGTGTAGAACTTGACGGCGAAGCCGCGCGGGTCGCGGGCGGCCTCGGAGGAGTCACGGCCGCCGATCACGGTGGAGAAGCGCACGGCGAGGTCGGTGCGTTTGCCCGCTTCGGCGAAGAGCTTCGCTCGGGTGTAGTTCTGGATCGGCTCGTCGCCCCACTTGCCGGTGGCCTCGAAGTAGCCGTAGGCCACGAAGCCGCGGGCGTGCACCACGCGCTCGGGGATGCGTTCCCGGTCGAAGTGGCTGATCTTCTCCAGGAACTGATAGTTCTCCAGAGTCGCCGGCCCGCGGGCCCCCACCGTCCGCTGATTCTGGTTGTCGTGGACAGGATGGCCCTGTCGATTGGTCAGGACCTGACGGTCGTCGCCCGCGGCGGCGCCTTGCGACGCGACATCGGTCATCGACATGCTCCTCTGTTCGCGGTTCGGTTCGCCCGTCGCCTACCCGGGGATCGCTCCCACAAACCCCTCGGCGGCCGCGGCTGGTCTAGAGTCCCCCCGACCCCTGTTACTCGGATCGTCCGGCACGTTCCTGCCGGTGAAGGGAAGTTCTGCCGTGGCCACGGTTACCTTCGAGCGCGCCACCCGGCTCTATCCGGGGGCGAGCAAGCCCGCTGTCGACGAATTGCAACTGGAGATCGCCGACGGCGAGTTCCTGGTGCTGGTCGGTCCGTCCGGCTGCGGGAAGTCCACCTCGCTGCGCATGCTGGCCGGGCTGGAGGAGGTGAACGGCGGGCGCATCCTGATCGGCGACAAGGACGTCACGCACGCCGAGCCGAAGGAACGCGACATCGCGATGGTGTTCCAGAACTACGCGCTCTACCCGCACATGACAGTGGCCGAGAACATGGGCTTCGCGCTCAAGCTGGCCAAGGTCGCCAAGGCCGAGCGGGACCAGCGGGTGCTGGAGGCGGCCAAGCTGCTGGATCTCGAGCCGTTCCTGGACCGCAAGCCCAAGGCGCTGTCGGGCGGTCAGCGCCAGCGCGTGGCGATGGGGCGGGCGATCGTGCGCTCGCCGCAGGTCTTCCTCATGGACGAGCCGCTGTCGAACCTCGACGCCAAGCTGCGCGTGCAGACCCGCACCCAGATCGCGCAATTGCAGCGCAGGCTCTCGACCACCACCGTCTACGTCACCCACGACCAGGTCGAGGCCATGACGATGGGTGACCGGGTGGCGGTGCTCAAGGACGGGCTGTTGCAGCAGTGCGCCAGCCCGCGCGATCTCTACCGCGACCCGGCCAACGCGTTCGTGGCGGGCTTCATGGGCTCGCCCGCGATGAACATGTTCACGCTGCCGATCCAGTACGGCGCGGTGGAGCTGGGCGGCTTCCGGCTGCCGGTGCCGCGTTCGGTGGCCGAGCAGGGCGGACGCGAGCTGATCGTCGGCATCCGGCCCGAGCATTTCGACATGGGCGGTTCGGGGATCGAGATGGAGGTGGACGTGGTCGAGGAACTCGGTTCCGACGCCTACGTCTACGGCCGCACGCTCGGCTACGGGCCCGGCGAGACGATCGTCGCCCGCGCGGACTGGCGCAACCCGCCCGCCAAGGGCGACCGGCTCTATCTCTCCACCACCCCGGAGCACACCTACTTCTTCGCTCCCGAGGACGGGCGCCGCCTGAACTGACGGCCGCTCCCGACGGCACGGGCCGCACCACCGGATCCCGGGGTGCGGTCCGTTCTCGTTCGCAGGATCCCTGTGGAAGGAGCGTGAGTCCCGTGATCTGGGTTGTGACCCTGCGCTATGACCTGACGGATGTCGACCGGGCCACGCTCGACACCTGGGAGGAGGAACTCGTCGCTGCCGACGCGTCGACGGCGCAGAATCTTCCCCACCTCGTCTCCGCCGCAGAGGTGGGCGATCAACTGGGGATCTCCCGGCAGCGGGTCCACCAGCTGCAGAGTACGGCCGGTTTCCCGGAGCCGCTGTATCGGTTGCGGACCGGGCCGGTGTGGGATGCTCGCGCGATCGAGGCGTTCGCCACCCGCTGGGATCGGCGGCCGGGGCGACGCGCCTCGGCGGACGAGGAGCACGTTGTCGCCGAATCGCCGAGTCCTGGCGCAGTGACGCGCGAGCGGTTCGCGGCGATGGCGCCACGAGCGCGCAAGCCTTGATCGGATACATACCGACGGCCGCACACCGGATCACGGGTGCGGCCGTCTCGTTCATCGAACCCCAGCGGCTCGCCGAAAACTGATGCCGTAACGGGCGCGTCGGTGCACTTCCCCGTAGCAGCGCGGTCAGGACCGGCGGCTGCGGAGGTAGTCCTCGTTGACTCGGACGCCGAGCTCTTCGAGTTCGATCCGTTTGCCGGTGGCGCTGCGGATCTCGACGCGTACGGGGGCGCCGGTGGCGGCTTCGACCAGCTGGAGCGGGGGCGGGCCGGGCTGGAGGTAGGCATCGCCCCACTGCATGAGGGCGAGGACGGCGGGGAGCAGGTCGCGGCCCATGGGGGTGAGGACGTATTCGTGGCGGGTGCGCTTGCCCTCTTCGCGATAGGGGATCTTCTCCAGCAGGCCGGCCTCGGTGAGTTTGCGCAGCTGGGCGGAGGCGGCGGCGGGGGTGATGCCGACGCGGGCGGCGAAGCCGTCGAAGCGGCGGGTGCCGTAGTAGGCCTCGCGCAGGATGAGCACGGCCGAGCGGGTGCCGACCAGGTCCATGGCCTTGGCGATCGAGCAGTCCACGGCCTGCCACGCGCTCAGATCCGCCAGGGGGCCTTCCATCACCGCTGCCATGACGCACATCATACGACTCGCTGGGTTGACCGAACTGAAGTCAGCGCTAATCTGACTATAGGAAAGTCGAGTCAGGTCAACGGGGCCCGGCTCGCGGGTTCGAGAGGAACCACCATGAGAGACGCGGTGATCGTCGAAGCCGTCCGTACGCCGATCGGCAAGGGCAAGCCGAACGGGGCCCTGCACGAAGTGCATCCGGTCGATCTGCTCGCGCACAGCCTGCGCGCGGTGGTGGACCGCAGCGGCATCGACCCGGCGCTGATCGACGACGTGATCGGCGGCGTGGTGACCCAGGTCGGCGAACAGGGCGCCAACGTGACCCGACGCGCCGCGCTGGCCGCCGGATACCCGGAGTCGGTGCCCGCCACCACGGTGGACCGGCAGTGCGGCAGCAGCCAGCAGGCCATCCACTTCGCGGCGCAGGGCGTGATCGCGGGCGCCTACGACATCGTGGTCGCGGCGGGCGTGGAGTCGATGGGACGGATTCCCATGGGTTCCAACCTGATCGGGACCGACGACATCTCCGGCGCCGGGTTCGCCGAGCGCTATCCCGACGGCCTGGTCTCGCAGGGCATCAGCGCCGAACTGATCGCGGCGCGCTGGGGGCTGAGCCGTGCCCGGCTCGACGAGTTCGCGTTGGCCAGCCACGAGAAGGCGGCGCGGGCGACCAAGAACGGGCTGTTCACCCGGGAACTGGCGCCGATCGCGGGACTGGAGACCGACGAGGGCATCCGCGTCGGCGGCACGCTGGAGACGCTGGGCGCGCTGCGACCCGCCTACTACGACCCGGCGATGGCCGAGCGCTTCCCGGAGATCGGCTGGCGCGTCACCGCGGCCTCGGCCAGCCAGATCAGCGACGGCAGCGCGGCGGTGCTGATCATGACCGGCGAGCGGGCGGCGCGACTGGGACTGACGCCGCTGGCGCGGGTGCACAGCTTCGCCGTGGCGGGCGACGACCCGCTGCTCATGCTGACCGGCGTCATCCCCGCCACCGGAACGGTGCTGCGGCGCGCCGGACTCGAGCTGTCCGACATCGACCTCGTGGAGATCAACGAGGCGTTCGCGCCGGTCGTGCTGGCCTGGGCCGAGGAGACCGGGGCCGACCTCGGAAAGGTGAACGTCAACGGCGGGGCCATCGCCCTCGGCCACCCGCTCGGCGCGTCGGGAGCGCGGCTGGCGACCACGCTGGTGCACGCCATGCGCGAGCGCGGCGCGCGATTCGGATTGCAGACGATGTGCGAGGCGGGCGGATTGGCCAACGCCACCATCTACGAGCGGATCTGAGCGGCGACGGTCGGCAACTGCCGGGGCCGCCCGGATCGCTCACGCCTTGCGTCGCGATGGACGGGCGACAGGGAACACGTGACCGGCGGCCCCTCGGCGGCCTACTGTGGCTGGATGAGCCTGCCCGCAGAACCGGTCGTCTATGCCGTTCCGATGCGCACGCGGTTCCGCGGCATCACGGTGCGCGAGGGGATGGTGATTCCCGGCGCGAAGGGGTGGGGCGAGTTCTGCCCGTTCCCCGAATACGACGACCGCGAGGCCGCGTCCTGGCTGGCCACCGCGCTGGAGCAGGCCGAACAGGGCTGGCCGGAGCCGGTGCGGCAGTGGATTCCGGTGAACTGCATCGTGCCCGCCGTCGACGCCGGACGCGCGCGCCGGATGGTGCTGGACTCCGGGTGCCGCACGGCCAAGGTCAAGGTGGCCGACCACCCCGGATCACTCGGCGAGGATCTGGAGCGGGTGGCCGCCGTTCGAGACGCGCTCGGCCCCGCGGGCTCGGTGCGGGTGGACGCCAACGCCGGCTGGGATGTGGACACCGCCGTCGCGCACATCGTCGAACTCGATCGGGCGGCGGGCGGTTTGCAGTACGTGGAGCAGCCGTGCCCGACGGTGGAGGAGCTCGCGGCGGTGCGCAGGAAGGTGGACGTGCCGATCGCGGCCGACGAGTCGATCCGCCGGGCCGAGGACCCGCTGCGGGTCGCGGTGGCCGAAGCGGCCGACATCGCGGTGATCAAGTGCACACCGCTGGGCGGGGTGCGCCGCGCGCTGCGGGTGGCCGAGGCGGCCGGGCTGCCGGTGGTGGTGTCCTCGGCGCTGGAGACCGGGGTGGGGCTGGGTGCGCAGCTCGCGCTGGCCGGGGCGCTGCCCGAGCTGGACTTCGCGTGCGGACTCGGCACGGCGGCCCTGCTCGAGGGCGATCTGGTGCGCGAGCCGATGCTGCCGGTCGACGGCTATCTGCCGGTCCCGACGCGCCCGCGCGACCCCGACCCGGTGCTGCTGGAGAAGTACCGCCACCCCGACCCGGAGCGGGTGGCGTGGTGGCCGGACCGCTTC
>NZ_JARWRU010000291.1 GCF_029867845.1 Nocardia farcinica
CCCCCCCCCCCCCCCCGCGCGCCCGCGCGCGCGGACGCGGGCGGCCACCCCCCACCCTATCAACCCCGCGCCGACGATCTGGGGGGGGCGCGCCGACTCCACCTCGGCGCGCAGACCGGCGGCGTCGGCGTGGTCGCGCAGCACGTGCACGCCCTTCAGATCGGGCAGGCCGGGCAGCCGCCGGGGGCGCAGGCCGGTGGCGATGATCAGATGGCTGTAGTCGAGCACGTCGCCGTCGGCGAGGCGAAGGCGGCGGGCGGCGGTGTCCACACCCGACGCGGCCACGCCGAGCCGCAGGTCGATGGCCTTCTCTTCGAAGAACTCGGCCGGACGCAGGGTGGTGTCGTCGGTCTCGCCGCGCACGAACTGCTTGGACAGCGGCGGGCGGTCGTAGGGCAGTCGCGACTCGTCACCGAGCAGCACCAGTCCGCCCTCGTATCCCGCCCTGCGCAGTTCCTCCGCGGTGCGCAGACCGGCCAGACCGGCTCCCACGATGATGATCGGCGCGCTCATGCGATCCGTCCTTCCTCAGCAGACGACACCCGTCGAGCCTAGCAATTGCTTGGTCGCTTCCGAGGTCTCCCGTTCCCGTGCGCCCCCGACGACCGTGCCCGGAAAGTGCCCGATCCGTGACCGCGACAGCACCCGAATCGTGCCCATCGCTTGTCTCGACCGGGCGGTCGATCAGGTCTATACCGAGGTCAGGACCACTTTCTCGCACCGCAGGAGGACGATATGTTCACCGAATCCCGTGCCAAGGACCTCCTCGCCGTCGTCCTCGGCGCCTTCACCGCGCTGTCCCCGCTGTGGGTCGACACCAGCGACCGTGCCATGTGGACGATGATCGTGCTCGGCGTGCTCATCGCGCTCACCGGCCTGGCCCAGATGGCCCGCCCGGCGATGGCGATGGCCGACTACGCGATGGCGCTGTTCGGCGCGCTGCTGTTCCTCGCCCCGTGGGTCATGGACTACACCGCCTTCCGCGGCGCGGCCTGGACCTCGTGGGTGGTCGGCCTGGTGACCGTGGTGGTCGCGCTGGCGGCACTGCCCGCCGTCACCGGCCGCATGCATCGCCCGGCCGCCCACCACTGAGCCCCGAGCCCGGTCACTCCCGGACGCGATCCGCGGCGCACCGCCATGCGCGCCTCACCTCGCACCGGGCGGCGGCCGACCCGCCCCCCGCGCGCGCCCCGCCCGGGCCAGCGGGTGGGCCCCGCGCGCGGCC
>NZ_JARWRU010000292.1 GCF_029867845.1 Nocardia farcinica
GGCGCGCCCGGGGCGGCTTGCGCCGCGCTCGCCGTGGCGGGGGCCGAGGCGGCGCTGCGCGCGTGCTGCGCCGCGCCCGGCTGGGTGCGCGGCATGCTCGCCGGCAGGCCCTACGGCACCGCGGCGCGGGTGTTCGAGGCCTCCGACGCGGTCCTCGCCCGCCTCGGCGAGGACGAGATCGACGCCGCCCTCGCCGGGCATCCCCGCATCGGCGACCGCCCCCGCGACGCCGAGTCGGCGCGCGACCAGGCAGGCGTGAGCGGCGCCGAGCGCGCGCTGCTCGACGCCCTCGCCGCGGGCAACCGCGCCTACGAACAGCGCTTCGGGCACATCTACCTGGTGTGCGCGGCCGGGCGGGACGCCGGGGAACTGCTCGGCGTGCTGCGCGCGCGGTTGGACAACGATCCGCAGACCGAACGGGAGGTGGTGCGCGTGGAACTGGCGAAGATCAACCGGGTGCGTTTGGGACGGCTGCTCGACGAGCTCGCGGCGGGCGGGCCGGGGGAAGGGACGCGCGCATGAGCGGCCGGGACACCGGCGAGCCCGGTCCGGGCGCGCGCGCCTGCGGATCGGTCAGCACCCACGTCCTCGACGCCGTGCGCGGCGTGCCCGCGGCGGGCATCGAGGTCGCCCTCCACGCGGGCGCCGAGCCGATCGCCCGCGCCACCACCGACGACGACGGCCGGGTGCCCGAGCTGGCCGCCGGTCTGGCGCCGGGCACCTACCGCCTGGTCTTCGCCACCGGCGCCTACTTCGCCGCACGCGGCCAGGAGACCTTCTACCCGGAGGTGTCGGTGACCTTCGCGACCGGGCCCGGCCACCACCACGTGCCGCTGCTGCTGTCCCCGTTCGCCTTTTCCACCTACCGAGGGAGTTGAGCGCCGATGCCGCTGACCGGGCCCATCGAACTGTCGGACAACCGCTACGGCAAGGCCGAGAACCGCATCGTGCGCATCTACCGTGACGGGCCGCGCCACGAGATCCGCGATGTCAACGTCACCACCACCCTGCTCGGCGATTTCGCCGACGCCTACGTCCACGGCGACCAGTCCGCGGTCCTGCCCACCGACACCCAGAAGCAGACCGCCTACGCCTACGCCAAGGACCCGGGCCTGAGCCCGATCGAGGCCTACGGGCTCGCGCTGGCCAGGCATTTCGTCGACGACATCGCTCCGGTGCGCGCCGCCCGTGTCGCCGTCGACGACTACGCCTGGCAGCGCGCGAAGGCCGGCGCGGGCGAACACGATTTCACCTGGGTGCGCCAGGGGCCGCAGGTCCGCACCGCCACCGTGACGGTCGGCGCCGCGGGGGCGTGGGTGGTCGGCGGCGTGCGCGATCTGGTGCTGTTGAAGTCGACCGGCTCGGAGTTCGCCGGCTTCCTGCGCGACGAGTTCACCGTCCTCGAACCCACCGACGACCGCATGCTGGCGACCTCGCTCACCGCGCGGTGGCGCTTCGCCGAGATCGAGGGCGTGGACTGGGAGGCCACCTACGCCGGCGTGGTGGCGCGGATGATCGAGGTGTTCGCCACCCGTCACTCGAAGGCGTTGCAGCAGACATTGTTCGAGATGGGTTCGGCGGCGTTGACCGACTTCCCCGTGTTGGCCGAGATCCGGCTGGCCGCGCCCAACAAACACCACTTCGACTACGACCTCGGCCGGTTCGGCATCGCCAACAACGGCGAGGTCTATCACGCCGACGACCGCCCGTACGGGTTGATCGAGGCCACCGTGCGCCGGGCCGACGCCCCCGAGCCGGGACAGGCATGGCAGCTGTGAGCGCGGGAGGACCTGTGGGCGGTGCGGGCGCGAGCGCGGCGGTGGATCGCGACGCCATCCCGACCCTGGTGATCGACGGTTGCGCCGTGGCCACCGTCGACGCGGCGGGCACCGAGTACCGCACCGGGCACGTGGTGCTGCACGGCAACCGGATCGGCGCCCTCGGCCCCGGCCCGGCGCCCGCCGTGGACGCCGCCCGCATCGACGGGCGCGGCTGCCTGCTCACCCCCGGCCTGGTGAACACCCACAACCACCTCTACCAGTGGATCACCCGCGGTCTGGCCGCCGACCACACCCTGTTCCAGTGGCTGCGCACCCTCTACCCGATCTGGGCGGGCATCGACGAGGACGCGGTGCGGGTGGCCGCCACCGGCGCGCTGGCCAGGCTGGCCCGCACCGGCTGCACCACCGCCGCCGACCACCACTACGTCTTCCCCCGCGACGGCGGCGACCCGCAGGCCGCGGAGATCGCCGCCGCCGCCGAGATCGGCCTGCGCTTCCACCCGACCCGCGGGTCGATGGACCTCGGCGCGAGTTCCGGTGGGCTGCCCCCGGATTCGGTGGTGGAAACACTCGACGAGATCCTCGCCGCGAGCGCCGAGGCCATCGCCCGCTGGCACGATCCGTCGCCGGACTCCATGCTGCGCATCGCGCTCGCCCCCTGCTCACCCTTCTCGGTGAGCCCCGACCTGCTGCGCGAGTCCGCCGCCCTGGCCAGGGCCGAAGGCGTGCGCCTGCACACCCACCTCGCCGAGACCACCGACGAACTCGACTACTGCCGCGAGCGTTTCGGCGCCACCCCCACCGAATACCTGGACGGACTCGGCTGGGTCGGCCCCGACGTCTGGTTCGCCCACGCCATCCACCTCGACGACCCGGCCGTCGCCACCCTGGCCCGCACCGGCTCCGGGGTCGCCCACTGCCCCACCTCCAACGGCCGCCTCGGCGCGGGCATCGCCCGCGTCCCCGATCTGCTGCGCGCAGGTGTCCCCGTCGGTCTGGGGGTCGACGGCGCCGCCAGCAGCGAATCCGGCGCCATGCTCGACGAACCCCGCCAGGCCCTGCTCTACGCCCGCGCCGTCGGCGGCCCCACCGCCATGAGCGTGCGCACCGCCCTCGAGCTGGCCACCATGGGCGGCGCCCGGGTGCTCGGCCGGGAGTCCGAGATCGGCTCCATCGAGGTCGGCAAGCTCGCCGATCTGGCCCTGTGGCGCATGGACACCCCGGCTCACGCGGGCATCGACGACCCAGTGGTGGCCCTGATCCTCGGCGACCGCCCGCCGTTGTCCGCGTTGATCGTGAACGGCCGGATCATCGTCCGCGACGACGAGATCCGCACCGTCGACGAATACGAAGCGGGCCGTGCCGTGGCACGCGCCCAGGCCGCCCTCGTCGCCGCCGCGGGCTAGCGCCCCGCCGGGCGGCTCGGGCGGGCGCCGCCGTGACCGCTGTCCCGCCGTGACCGCTGGGCTGGCGCGACCGCTGTCCCGCCGAATCGCTTGTCCGGGGGGTCCGCGTTCGACGGTGGTGCCGCCGTTTCCGAAGACGATGCGGCCGGATCGCTCTCGGAGCCGTGGGTTTCGACCCTCGGGGAGATCGGGAAGCGATCAGGACTTGACCTGAACAATGGTTGAGGTTGGAGGGTGGTGTGCGGGCGGCCGACGAGGGCCGCCGGAACGCACGAAGGGGAACACCTATGACGCACACATCGTCCGGGTCCGCCACGGTCGCGCCGCCGCTGCGGTTGACCGTGGTGGTCGGCAGCAGCAGGCAGGGACGGTACGCGCCGGTGGTGGCCGAATGGTTCCTGAAGCAGGCGACGACCAGGCCGGAGTTCGAGGTCGCCACCGTCGACGTGGGGGAGCTGGAATTGCCGCACGCCTTCGGCGCGCCCGCGCCGGGAGCCGAGCACATCCGGGCCGAGCTCGACGCGGCGGACGCCTTCGTGGTGCTCACGCCCGAGTACAACCACAGCTACCCGGCGGCGCTGAAGAACCTGGTGGACGCGCACGGCCTCGAATGGCAGGCCAAGCCGGTGGGTTTCGTCAGCTACGGCGGTTTGTCGGGCGGGCTGCGTGCCGTCGAACACCTGAGGGGTGTGTTCGCCGAGCTGCACGCGGTCACCGTGCGCGACACCGTCAGTTTCCACAACCCGTGGCAGGCCGGGGACGGGCTCGGGGCGGACGGGGCCGCCGAGGCCGCGGCCGCCACCCTGCTGGACCAGCTGGCCTGGTGGGGCGAGGCGCTGCGCACGGCACGGGCGGCCCGGCCCTACGGTGGTGCGCGATGACCGGGACCGAGGTCGCGACGTCGGCCGCGCGTCCGGGGCGGGCCGCGCGCGCCCCGATGACCGTCGCCCTGGTGCTGGTGGTCGGCTCGGTCATGGCGACGCTGGACCACACCATCGTGCATGTGGCGATCAATCGGCTCTCCGCCGAGTTCACCGCGCCGCTGCCCACCGTGCAATGGGTGGCCACCGGCTACGCGCTGGCCGTGGCCGGGGTGGTGCCCGTCGCCGCCTGGGCGATGGGCCGGTTCGGGGCCAAGCGGCTGTACCTGGTGGCGGTCGCGGTGTTCGCGTTCGGCTCGCTGCTGGCCGCTGCGGCGTGGAACATCGAGTCGCTCATCGCCTTCCGGGTGGTTCAGGGTCTCGGCGGCGGGCTGCTCATGCCGGTCGGGATGACGGTGCTGCTGCGCGCCGCCGACCCGGAGCGGCTCGGGCGGGCCATGAGCACGATGGGACTGGCGATTCTGGTCGGGCCGCTGGCCGGGCCGGTGCTCGGCGGATATCTGATCGACGAACTGTCCTGGCGGTGGATGTTCCTGATCAACATCCCGATCGCGGCGCTGGTGCTGGTGCTCGCGGTGCGGATCTTCCCGCCCGACGAACCGCAGCCGCACAAGCGCATCGACGCGATCGGACTGGCGCTCATGTCGCCCGGCCTGGCGCTGCTGATCTACGGCGTCACCGCGGCGGGGGAGCAGGGCGGTCTCGCCACCCCGGGCGTGCTCGTGCCGCTGCTGGCCGGGGCGACGCTGGTGGCGATCTTCGCGCACCGCGGGTCGACCGCGCCGGAACCGCTGCTGGACCTGCGTGTGCTGCGGCATCGCGAGGTGGGCCTGGCGGCCGTGCTGGTCGGGCTGTTCGCGATGGGCTACTTCGGCGCGATGTTGTTGCAGCCGCTGTACTTCCAGGTGGTGCGCGGCGAGAGCGCGACGGTCGCGGGCGCACTCGGCATTCCCTTCGCGCTGGCGTCGGGAGTGACGATGCAGATCGCGGGCCGGTTGATCGACCGCTTCCCACCCGGCCGGTATCTGCCGGTGTCCATCGCGGTCGGGATCGCCGGATTCCTGCTCTTCCGCGCGCAGCTCGACACCGACGGCTCCTACTGGGGCCTGTGCGCGGCCATGCTGTTGATGGGCGCGGGCGGCGGCGGCACCCTCATGCCCGCCATCACCACCGCCACCCGCGCGCTCACCCCGGACCAGCAGGCAGGCGGCAGCACCACGGTGAACCTGATCAGCACCACGGCCATGGCGATCGGCACCGCCGTGACCGCGGTCGCGCTGTCGGCTCTGTTGCCGGTAACCGGCGGCCTGCAAGCGCTGCACGGCCTCGACCCGGCCGCGCACGCCGCCCTGGCGCCCGAGCTGGCGGAAGCCTTCCGCACGGCCTACCTGATCGCACCAGCCCTCATGGTTCTGGCCGCGGTGGTCGCGGTCCTGCTGCCCCGCAGCCGGGCCGGTGGCGACGGCCGCTGAATCGGACGGCCGCTGAATCAGCGGGCGGTGCTCGTGCCGCCACCGCCGGGCGCGTCGATCGCTGTTCGATTGCCCGGCGGTGGATACTGCCGGGGCGATCGGTGCGCCGCCGTGTGACGCAGCCGCAACACGCCCGTGCTCGGGGCGCAACACGGCGGCAATGGCGCGCCCCTACCGTGGGCCGTCCGGGAGATGGGAGGTGCGCTGTGGATCTGGACACGATCCAAGAAGTCGTCGTACCCCGTGACCGGGCCGGATTGGCCGAAGCGGTGGCCGCGCCCGGCGCGGGTGTCCTGGCGGGCGGGACCTTCCTGTACTCCGAGCCGCAGCCGGAGCTGACCCGGCTGGTCGACCTCACCGGGCTCGGCTGGCCCGCGCTGACCCTGGACGAATGCGGGCTGGAGATCGCGGCGACCTGCACGCTCTCGGAGTTCGCCGGGTCGACGCCGGGTCGGGAACTGGGGCTGTCCCCGCGCTGGTTCGGCCTGCCCGCCACCGCGCTGTTCGCCGCCTCCTGCCGTGCCCTGCTCGCCTCGCACAAGATCTGGCGTAGCGCCACCGTCGGCGGCAACATCTGCCTGGCGCTGCCCGCGGGCGCGGTGCTGGCCGCCCTGGTCGCCCTCGACGCCGAGGCCACCGTCTGGCCCGCCGCGGGCGGCGCCCGCCGGATGCCGTTGCGCGCGTTCGTGACCGGTCCGGGCCGCACCGTGCTGGAGCCGGGCGACGTGCTGCGGTCGGTGCGGATCAACTCGGTGGTGCTGCTGTCGCGCGTGGCGATGCGCAAGGCCGCGCTGGCTCCGCTCGGGCGCTCCGGCGCGCTGGTCATGGGCCGCCGCGACATCGACGGCACGGTGGCGCTGACCATCTCGGCGGCCACCAGCAGGCCCGTGGTGCTCGACTTCCACGGCGTTCCCGGCCACGACGAACTCGACGATGCGCTCGCGGACATCGACCCCGGGCTGTGGTTCGACGATCCGCACGGCGACCCCGCCTGGCGCGCCCACGTCACCGGCCTGCTCGCCCGCGAGGTGTGCGCCGACCTGGCCGAGGGCGGGCGATCGTGAAATTCGAGATCGACGGGCGCGCGGTCGAAACCGACGTCCGCCCCGGCCAGTGCCTGCGCACGCTGCTGCGCGAACACGGTGCGCTCGCGGTGAAGAAGGGCTGCGACGCGGGCGACTGCGGCGCCTGCACGGTCATGCTCGACGGGTTGCCGGTGCACTCCTGCGTCACCCCCGCGCACCGCGTGGACGGCGCCACCGTCACCACCGCGAGCGGGCTCGGCACGCCGCGACAGCCGCACCCGATCCAGCGCCGCTTCCTCGAGCACTCCGCCTTCCAGTGCGGGTTCTGCACCGCGGGCATGGTGGTCACCGCGGCGGGACTGAGCTGCGCGGACGCGGGCGCGCCACCCGCCGGGGAGCTGCCCGAACTGCTCAAGGGAAATCTGTGCCGCTGCACCGGGTACCGGCCCGTCCTGGAGGCGCTCGCCGGACCGTCGCCGTGCGCGCCCGGTGACGCCGCGCCGCGTCCGGTCCCCGCGGGCATGGCGCCCGTGCTCGGCGCCGGCCTGCGCGCCCCCGCCGGACCGAGGGTGGTGACCGGCACCGAGCCGTTCACCATGGATTTCGTGGCGGGCGAATCCGAGC
>NZ_JARWRU010000293.1 GCF_029867845.1 Nocardia farcinica
GGGGGGGGGGGGGGGGCGCCCCCCCCCCCCCCCCCCCCGGGGCGGGGGGGGGGGCCCGCCCCCCCCCCCCCCCCCCCCCCGCCGCCCCCCCCCCCCCCCCCCCCCCCCCCCGCGACGGTGGCGAGGTCGACCTCGACGTGCTCGCCGGTGTCGCGGCAGGCGGTCATGGCCGTGCCCCAGCGCACCTCGACGCTGTCGAACCGGTCGAGCGCGTCGAGCAGCTCGGCGTCGACCAGCGGTTGCACGAAGCCGTTGCGCTTGGGCCAGCCGAACGAGGTGTCGGTGGGGGCGATCTCGGCCAGCAGGCGGCGGTCGGCGTCGACGAAGCGCATGATCTGGTTCGGGGTCGTGTGCGGCAGCACGCGGTCGATCACGCCGATGGACTGGAAGGTGCGCAGCGATTCGTCGTCGATGCCGACGCCGCGCGGGTAGTCGATCAGCGTCGGGCGTTCCTCCACCACCAGGGTGCGCACGCCGTGCAGGCCGAGGGTGTTGGCCAGGGTGAGGCCGACCGGACCCGCGCCGACCAGCAGGACATCGACATCTGCTGTCGCGCCGTGGCTTTCGGATTTCATGCCGTGTTCGGAAAGCGCGCCGTGTTCAGAGATCGCGCCGTGTTCAGGCATCGCGCCCCTCCAGCAGGAAGCCCAGGTGCAGGGCGTCGAAGGTCTTGGCGTCCTCGTACTGCGGCCAGTGGCCGCAGCCGGTCATGAGCTCGAAGCGCGCGCCGGGAATCATCGAGGCGATCCGCCTGCCCTCGGCGACATCGGCGGTCGGGTCGTCGCTGGTCCACAGCACCAGCGTGGGAGCGGTGATGCGGCCGTAGTCCTCGGCGCCGAGCAGATTGCGCGCGCGGATCACCGGGTCCTGCAAGGCCATGATGTCGCGCATGGCGTCGACGAAGCCCGGCTGCCGGTAGATGCGCTGCCTGCTGGCGACGATGTCGTCGTAGCCCTTGGACTTGTCGGCCATCAGCCATCTGATCCTGGCCCGCACCGTCTCCCAGGTGGGTTCGGCGGCCGCGGCCATGGACAGGGTGAGGATGCGCCGCATGACCTCCGGGTCGGCCTGGGAGCCGCCGGCGGTGTTGAGCACCAGCCGGTCGACGCGGCCGGGATGGTCGACGGCGGCGCGGGCGGCGACCCAGCCGCCGAGCGATTCGCCGCTCAGACAGACTTTCTCGGCGCCGATGGCGTCGAGGAAGGCGGTCAGGTGAGCGACGTAGTGGGTGATCTCTAGCGGGTGGCCTGGCCTGCCGGTGTAACCGTGGCCGAGCATGTCGATCGCCCAGGTGGAGAAGTGCTCGGCGTGCGTGGCCAGGTTGCGCACGTAGGCTTCGGCGTGCCCGCCGGAGCCGTGCAGCAGCACCAGCGTCGGCAGTTCTGCCGAACCCGCGTGCAGGTATCTGGTGCGCACCCCTCCGGCGTCCAGATATCCCTGCTCGAAGGCCACGCCCTGCAGGTCGGTCCATATGCTCTCGTACTCGGGGGTTCGCGCTCCGGCCACCGTCTCGATCCGTCCTCGCTCGTGTTCGTCGGTCAGGAGTCCAGCGATTTGCCGGTGGCGGCGGTGTGGCCTGCCCGCAGGCCCCACACCATGGCGGGCCCGATGGTGCCGCCCGCGCCGCCGTAGGCCCGGCCGGTCACGCCCGCCATCGCGTTGCCCGCGGCGAACAGGCCGGGGATGAGCGAGCCGTCGACGTGCCGCACCCGGCCGTCCCGGTCGGTGCGCGGGCCGCCCTTGGTGCCCATGGCGCCCACCGTGACCGGGACCGCGAAGTAGGGGGCGGTGGTGAGCGGACCGAGGGTCTTGCCCGCGAGGGTGTCGGCGTCCTGGTCGCCCCAGTAGCCGTCGTAGGCGCTGGCGCCCCGGCCGTAGTCGGGGTCGGCGCCCCGCTCCACGTTGCGGTTCCACCGGTCGACGGTGGCGCTCAGGCCGTCGGGGTCGATGCCCACCGTGTCGGCCAGCGCGCGCAGGCTCGCCGACTCGTTGAACCAGTCCGGCGCCTCGCCGCCCGGCTCGACGCCGAGGAATCCGTACCGGCGCAGGTGGATCGCGTCGAACACCATCCAGGCCGGGTCGTTGACATAGCCGTGTGCGGGGTCGAGGTAGTGGAAGGCGCCGGCCATCGAGTTGTATTCGCCCGCCTCGTTGACGAAGCGGCGCCCCGCCCGGTTCACCATGATGCTGCGCGGGCGGGTGCGTTCCAGCCGCACGCTGCGGCTGCGCGGGTGCCCGGCGATGGTGTCGCCGGGGATGCGCACCACCGGCACCCACCACGCCTCGCTCATGGTGCCCAGCTCCGCGCCGTGCGCCATCGCCATTCGCAGGCCGTCGCCGGTGTTGCCGGGCGGGGAGACCGGACCGCGCATCGGCCCGCGCAGATAGGTCTGCACCAGGGTCTCGTCCCATTCGAAGCCGCCGGTGGCCAGCACGACGCCGTTGCGCGCGCGGACGCGCAGTTCGCCCGCGGCCGTGGCGATCCGCACGCCGGTGATCACGCGGCCGTCGGCCAGCAGCTCCACCGCGCGGGCGCCGGTGACGGGCGTGACACCGTGGTCGAGTACGCCGCGCAGCAGCCCGGCGATCAGCGCGGCGCCCGCCACGCAGGGATCTTCGGCGTCGTCACCGATGGTGGCCTTGAGCCGGGCGCGGGTCTCGGCGTCGAAGCCGACATTGCTCCAGTCGGCGGGGAAGGTGGTGATGCGCTCGCGCCACTGGCCCAGGCTCGCGAGATCGACCGCGGCCGGGCCGAGCGAACGGCCGCCGCCTGGTCTGCCACCGGGCAGTTCCGGCTTGTAGTCGGGGAAGCCGTCGGCGATCGCGAAGCGGACCGCGCTGTGCGCCTCCACGAAATCGAGCATCGCGGGGCCGGTTTCGACGAAGGTGCGCACCAGCGCCTCGTCCATCACCCCGTGCGACTGCGCCCGCAGGTAGGCCATCGCGTCCTCGACCGGCAGCGGTTCGGCGGCGCGGTCGTGGGCCGGGATCCAGGCGATGCCGCCGGAGACGGCGCTGGTGCCGCCGACGGTGTCCGCCTTCTCGTATACCGCGACGCTCGCCCCGCGTACGGCGGCGGTCAGCGCGGCGGCCAGACCGGCCGCGCCGCTTCCGAGCACCACCACGTCGACGGCGGAATCCCACTGCCCCACGGAATCCCACTGCTCAGGCACTGCACGCTCCTTACCGCCGCACCGGCCCGGACCCGCCGAGCGACAGAACCACCTGCGAGATTTTCATTGTCCAATAGAGAGAATGTTATTCTCTGAAACTGGGTGTCGCAATGGAACGACGACAATCGCCGGCAACGCCGCACCGAGACCGGACGCGGCACCGCGCCGACGATCTCGCCGGAACAGGCGCCGGACACCGCCGCCTCGGCGGCGACGACGAGCAGCGGGGCGAGCACCTCCTCGGCCCCGCCCGCGCCGTTCTCGCCGCCGCAACGGAGGGCGCCGGCGCGACGCGCACACTGTTCGCCGGGAACGGATCGCCGCACGGCCGACTTCGCGCGCATCACCTGACGGGAATGCCGTTCTCGACGATGACGCAGGCAGATTCGGACATTTCCGACTGAGAGGGAGTTCGGTTTCCTTGCGAGCCCACCAAGCGGAGAGTACCGTTCTCATTCAACGCAAGGATTGTTCTTGTGGAGGATTTTCCGAAGGAAGGAGCAGCTGTGGGACGTGTGGAGGGCAAGGTCGCGTTCATCACCGGCGCGGCGCGCGGGCAGGGCCGCAGTCACGCAGTGCGACTCGCCGAGGAAGGCGCCGACATCATCGCCGTCGACCTGTGCGAGAACATCGACACCGTCGGCTACGCGCTGGCCACGCCGGAGGACCTGGAGGAGACCGCGAAACTCGTCGCCGAGGCGGGCAGACGCGTCTACACCGCCAAGGCCGACGTGCGTGCGGCAGACCAGCTGAAGACCGCGCTGGAGGCGGGCATCGCCGAGCTCGGCAAGCTCGACATCGTGGTGGCGCAGGCAGGCATCGCGGGCATGAAGGGCGAACCCGCCCTGCAGGCCTGGACCGATGTCATCAACACCAATCTGATCGGCACGATCAACGCCATCCAGGTGTCGCTGCCGCACCTGACCGAGGGCGCATCGATCATCGCCACCGGCTCGACCGCCTCCCTGATCGACATCAACAAGGTCGACCAGCCGGGCAAAGACCCGGGCGGCATGGCCTACGTGCACTCCAAGCGCGCCCTCACCGCCTACGTCTACGAGCTCGGCCGCCAGCTCGCCCCGCGCGGCATCCGCGCCAATGTGGTGCACCCGACCAACTGCAACACCCCGATGCTGCAGAGCGAGCCGATGTACCGCTCCTTCCGCCCCGACCTCGAGCACCCGACCCGCGCCGACGCCGAGCCGGTGTTCGCCGTGCAGCAGGCCATGCCGATCCGCTACGTCGAGCCCGAGGACATCAGCAACGCGATCGTCTTCCTCGCCTCCGACGAAGCCCGCTACGTCACCGGCCTTCAGGTCCGGGTCGACGGCGGCGGCTATCTGAAGTGGTACGACTACCACATCTGATCGGCTTCCCCACCGACCGCGGCGCGCCGGACGCCTGCCCGCCCGGTCCCCCAGCCGCTTCCGGCGCCGCCGCTCCCCTCTTTCGTGAAGGAAACTCCCGTGAAGGTCAGAGTCGATCCGCAACGCTGCCAGGGCCACACCCTCTGCGCCATCAACGCGCCCGATGCCTTCGAACTCAGCGACATCGACGGCCACGCCACCCCGGCGTCCGAGGATGTCGCGCCCGGTCAGGAGGAGAAGGTGCGCGAGGCAGCCCGCTCCTGCCCCGAACGCGCGATCACCCTGCTCGAGCAGAGCTGACACGGCTGCTCGAGCCGGCAACGCGCGCCGAATCCCCCAGCCCAGAGGAACAGATGCCGTGACCACCGACGACCGGGTCGCCGACCAGGACCAGAAGAACAGTCTCGCCTACCACTTCGACCGGCACACCCCCGAATACCGGGAACGGTTCGAGGAGATCACCCAGGAGATGCACGCCAAGTGCCCGCTCGCCTGGACCGACACCTACGACGGCCACTGGGTTGCCGCGGGCGCGGACGTGGTCTTCGAGCTGGCCCGCAGTCCGCACGTCTCCAACGACCACGACGTCAACGGAGTCCGCAAGGGCTACAAGGGCATCTCCATCCCGACGGCGCAACGGGCCGCGCTGGTGCGCGGCGGCATGCTGGAGATGGACGATCCCGAGCACCGCCAGTACCGCGCGGTGCTCAATCCCTATCTCTCCCCCGCGGCCGTGCGCCGGTGGGTGCCGTTCATCGACGAGGTGACCCGCGCGGCCCTGGACGAGAAGATCGAGTCGGGGCACATCGATTTCGTCGACGACCTGGCCAATGTGGTGCCCGCGGTGCTCACCCTGGCCATGCTCGGCATCCCGCTGGAGAAGTGGTCGCTCTACAGCGAGCCGGTGCACGCGGCGGTCTACACCCCGGAGAGCTCGCCGGACGCGCCACGGGTCGCCGAGATGCACCGGCAGATGGGGCTCGACCTGCTGACCACCCTGGTGGAGGTCAAGGAACGGCCGCGGCCCGGTCTGGTGAAGGCGCTGGTGGATCTGCGCATCGACGGCGAGCCCGCGCCCGATCTGGAACTGCTCGGCATGCTCGGGCTCATCATCGGCGGCGGCTTCGACACCACCACCGCGTTGACCGCGCACTCGCTGGAGTGGCTGTCGCAGCATCCCGACCAGCGCGAGCTGCTCAGCGCGGAGCGGGACTGGCTGCTGGACCAGGCGACCGAGGAATTCCTGCGCTATTTCACCCCCGCTCCGGGCGACGGCCGCACCATCGCCGCCGAATGCCCGGTCAACGGGGTGGTGCTGCACGAGGGCGAACGGCTGTGGCTGTCGTGGGCCATGGCCAATCGCGATCCGTCGGTCTTCCCCGACCCGAACGACATCGTGCTGGACCGCAAGGGCAACCGGCACTTCAGTTTCGGGCTCGGCGTGCACCGGTGCATCGGCTCCAATGTGGCGCGCACGGTGTTCAAGTCGATGGTCACCGCGGTGCTCGACCGGATGCCGGACTACGCGTGCGATCCCGAGGGCACGGTGCACTACGACACCATCGGCGTCATCCAGGGCATGCGGAAGCTGCCTGCCACCTTCACCCCGGGTGAGCGGCGGGGCCCCGGGCTGGACGAGACGCTGGAGAAGTTGCAGCGCGCCTGCGACGAGCATGGGCTGGCCGCGCCGGTGACCGAGCGGCCCGAGATCGCCCGCATCGACTGATGAGGACGCATCCCGACGGCACGCGGACGCCCGTCGTCGACGCCAGCGTGCACATCTTCTTCGCCTCCAACCGCGACATGCGCGGCTTCCTGCGGGAGCCGTTCGCCAGCCGCGGCATCCCGGACGCCGAGATGGACTGGTACGGCGCGCCCGGTGGCGAGTACGCCGCCGGGACGCGCGGGCCGGGCAAACGCTGCCCGGGCAGCGACCCGTCGTTCACCGGCGACCAGTTGTTCGGCGAGCGCGGTGTCGACGTGGCGGTCCTGCATCCGATGACGCGCGGCATCCTGCCGGACCGGCACCTGACCTCGGCGGTGCTGGCCGCGCACAACGACATGCTGGTGACGCGATGGCTGGAGCACGACGAGTACGGCGCGCGGTATCGCGGCACCATCCGGGTCAACCCAGAGGACATCCAGGGCGCGCTGCGCGAGATCGAGCGCTGGGGCGATCACCCGAGGGTGGTGCAGCTCGGCGTGCCCTTGCAGGCGCGCGAGCTGTACGGAAAGCCGCAGTTCTGGCCGCTGTGGGAGGCGGCCGCGGCGGCGGGGCTGCCGGTGGCCGCGCACGTCGAGACCGGCGAGTCCATCGCCTTCCCGCCGACGCCGTCGGGGCACACCCGCGGCTACGAGCAGTACTTCGGCTTCATGTCGCTCAACTATCTCTACCACCTGATGAACATGTTGGCCGAGGGCGTGTTCGAGCGTTTCGAGCGGTTGCGGTTCGTCTGGGCCGACGGCGGCGCGGATCTGCTCACCCCGTTCACCTGGCGGATGGACACCTTCGGCCGCCCGCACCTCGAACAGACCCCGTGGGCGCCGAGGATGCCCAGCGACTATCTGCCCGGGCACGTGTACTTCGTGCACAACAGCGTCGACGGTCCGGGCGAGGCCGAATTCGCCGCGGAATGGCTGGATTTCACCGGCAAACAGGACATGGTCATGTTCGGCTCCAGCTATCCGCACTGGCACTGCGCCGATGTCGACGCGCTGCCCGCCGCGCTGACGCCGCAGCAGCGCGACAAGCTGTGCTGGGGCAATGCCGCGCGCCTGTACGGGATCGATGTCCCCATCGCGAAACGAGGACGGCCATGCTGACCCATGAACAGCACCGCTCCCCCGCGCCCGAGCAGATCGCGGTGCGCGTGGTGGACTCCGACGTCCATCCCGTGCCGAGGCGCGGGGAACTGGTCGAACACATCCCCGAGCCGTACCGCAGCGCGTATTTCCGCAGTCACCGGGTGGGCGAGATCATCATCTACGACGCCCCCGACTACGCCCACTCCTATGCGATGCGCGTCGACTCCTTCCCCGAGGACGGCGAATTCCCGGGCAGTTCACCGGAATTGGCGTTTCGGCAGCTGATCGTGGAGGCAGGCTCGGACATCGCGATCCTGGAACCGACCGTGAAGGCGGCCAGGATTGCCGAGGCGACCCAGGCCATGGCCACCGGCATCAACCACTGGCTGGCCGGCCACTGGCTGGACTCGAAGAACAATTGGCACCAGCGCTGGCGCGGCTCCATCTGCGCGGCGGTGGACGACCCGGCGGGCGCGGTCCGTGAGATCGAGTACTGGGCGGGGCATCCGTACATGTCGCAGATCCTGATCAAGGCCGAGCCGCGCCCGGCCTGGGGCGACCCGAAGTACTACCCGATCTGGGAGGCCGCGACCCGCCACGACATCGTGGTCAGCTGCCATCTCGGGCGCGGCGCCTACGAGACCATGCCCATGCCCCCGGTCGGATTCCCCAGCTACAACCACGACTTCATGGTCACCTATTCGCTGCTGGCGGCGAACCAGATCATGAGCCTGATCTTCGACGGCGTCTTCGACCGCTTCCCCACGCTGCGAATCGTGTTCGTCGAGCACGCCTTCACCTGGATTCTGCCGTTGATGTGGCGGATGGACGCCGTCTACGCCGCGCGCAAGCAGTGGATGACCATCAAGCGCAAGCCGTCGGAGTACGTCAAGGAGCACATCAGGTTCACCACCCAGCCGCTGGACTACCCGGAGGACAAGACCGAACTCACCCGGGCGTTCGAGTGGATGGAGGCGGACAAGATCCTGCTGTACTCCTCGGATTACCCGCACTGGACCTTCGACGACCCGCGCTGGCTGGTCAAGCACCTCCCGGTCGCGGCGCGGGACAAGGTCATGTATCGGAACGGCATCGAGACCTATCACCTGCCGGAGACGGTGCCGGCGATTCCCGGCCAGCGGCGGGTGCTCTGATGTGCGGATCGGAGCAGGCCCGGCCCGCCTCGGCCGCCACGCAGGGCGGGGGCGCGACGTCGCCGGGGACGGCGGCCAAGGACGGCCAGGCGCGGCTGGCGCAGGGTCGCGAGCACGTGGTGGCGCGGGTGGACGAGATCCCGCCCGGCGAGCACAAGGTGGTGCCGATCGGCAGGCACGGCGTCGGCGTCTACAACGTGGGCGGCGCCTTCTACGCCATCGCCAACTACTGCCCGCACGAGGGTGGGCCGTTGTGTGCCGGCCGCACCAGGGGCCGCACCGTGGTGGACGAGTCCGTGCCGGGCGACGCGGTGATGGTGCGCGACAAGGAGTTCGTCCACTGCCCATGGCACCAGTGGGGTTTCGAGCTGGCGACCGGGACGACGGCGGTCAAGCCGGAGTGGAGCATCCGCACCTACCCGGTGCGGGTCGTCGGCGACAGCGTCGTCGTGCAGGCCTGAGGAGCGCCGATGCCCGCACTGTCGATCAATGGCGGCGAGGTCGTCTACGAGATCCTCGGTGACAGCGGCGAACTCGTCGTGCTCACCCCCGGTGGCCGATATGGGATGGACATCCCGGGGCTGCGCCCGCTGGCGGAGGCCCTGGTGGCGGGTGGGCGCCGGGTGCTGCTGTGGGACCGGCCCAACTGCGGCGCCTCCGACGTCCAGTTCTACGGACGCACCGAATCGCACATGCGCGCCGAGACCCTGGCCGGTCTGGTCACCGGACTCGGTCTCGGCCCGTGCGTGCTGGCGGGCGGCTCCGGCGGGGCGCGCGACTCGATCGTCACCGCCATCGAGTACCCGCGGCTGGTGACCAAGCTGGTGCTCTGGAACATCGTCGGCGGCACCTACGGGACCTTCAATCTGGGCGCCCACTACATCCTGCCCAGCCTCCAGGTGGTGCGCGGCGCGGGTGTGGCCGGACTGCTGCGGCTACGGGAATGGCGCGAGCGCATAGCCGCCAATCCCGCCAACGAGCAGCGGCTGCTGGCCCTGGACGCCGACGAGTTCGTCAAGCTGTCGCTGCGCTGGCTCGACGCCTACGTGCCGAAACCCGGCCAGACCATTCCCGGTGTCGACGATCACGCGTTCGACCGGATCACCGTGCCGACCCTGATCATCCGGGGTGGGGCGAACGATCTCGACCATCCGAAACGCACCTCGCTGGAGATCTCCTGCCTGATCGCGGGCGCCACGCTGATCGACCCGCCCTGGCCGGAGGACGCCTGGGAGCGGGCGATGCGCGATCGCGCGCTGGGACGGGTGCGGCGGTTCAACATGTTCGACACCTGGGTGCAGGCCGCGCCCGCCATCCTGGAGTTCCTCGACCGATGAGCGGCAGGGGCGCCCGGCGGGCCGGATCAGGCGATGTGGAGGCGGACCTCGCAGTTGAGCGCGGCCTCCAGCGCGGTGTGGACGCGGCTGTCCGGCACCCGGCGCAGGTCGGCGGCGCGCAGACGGACGTGCACGATGTCGAAACCCTCCTCGTCGAGCGTGCGGGTGACCTCGCCGCACAGCCCGAAGCCCGCGAGCACGCCGTGCGCGTCCTCGTCGGTGCCCCGGCTGACATGGGTGACGACGCCGGGCGCGGGCGCGGTGCCGAAGACGCGCGCGCACACCCGTACCAGGGCGGCCAGCGCGGCGTCCGCGTCGTCGGTGTCGAGCAGAATCTGCACCTCACGCGGCGGTTCGGACGCGTTCACGTCGCCGAGCAATTGTGCGCCCCGCGCCGCGAGTTCGGCCCGCAGCGCGGCGAACCCACCGGCCCGCCGGGCGGCGGTGAGCTCGCTCGCCGGGTCGACGTCGATACGCAGCACCGCGGTCCTCATGCCGGAGACACTAACGCTCCGCACGTGCCGGTCCGGCCGATTCGGCCCGTCTCGGCCGGGATCATCGAAAGGGTTGCCATGCATCATGATTCCGCGCCGTCCGGCGCACCGAGGACGGGTGTCGCTCCCGGTGTCACGCCGCGGCTGCTGCGCAC
>NZ_JARWRU010000294.1 GCF_029867845.1 Nocardia farcinica
GCCGGGAATGCGGACCGCCACCGTCGCGTGCTCGCCCAGCTGGGCGATGGTGAGCGCGGCCGCGGTGGTGCGCCACTGCGCGACGCCGCCGATGCCGTCCACCCGGATCTCCACGTGCGGCGGCCGCACCGCCAGCCGCTCCATGTCGCCGCCGACCGACACCCGCAACTCGGCCTCACGCACGTCACCGGCGAAGTCCACGGCGGTCACATCGACACTCAGCGGCGCCGCCGCGGTGACCGTGCACGAGGTCGGCGACAGCCCGTCCTCGACCGGCATGCGGAACTCGCTCGCGTAGACGACCTCCAGCCCCTCGGCCAGGAACAGCGAGTGCCGCAGGTCGGAGCCCAACGGCCCGCTGACGACGATGTCGTACCTGCCGAGCAGGCCGGGCTCGGCCCCGTCGAACGGATCGAGTTCGGTGACCTCGTCACCGGACACCCATTCCTCGTCGGTCAGCCAGTCCACGGTGCCCGCGCGCCGGGTGCGGACCCGCCAGGTGGTCGGCTCGCTGGTCGCGGGCAGCGCCACCGACGGCCGCTCGCCGTAGACGGTCAGACCGTTGCGGGTCGTCACACCCTCGACCGGTGCGCCCAGCTCCAGCCGGGCCGCCGCGCCCGCGCGCACCTGCCGGACCGGGCCGAGGGCCTTGCCACGCCGCCAGCGCACGCCGACGGCCTCGGTCAGGTCGTAGACCCGCGCCCGCCACTCGCTCCAGCCGACCGGCGTCTGCTCGTCGATCGGGTCAAGCTGCTCCTGGAGCGCGCTGTCGAGCAGGACGGTGTCGTGCGGGCAGATGGCGACGACCGGCCCGCGCGGCAGCGCCAGATGCCGCGACAGCGGGCGGCCCGCCTCGTCGAACAGCAGCAGCGGATCGTCCTTGTCCACCAACGGCAGTCGCACCTGGTCGGCCAGCGACTCGTGGGCGAGGACGACATGGCGCACCGGTCGCGGCACCGGCACCGGCGTCGCGGGCTGGGCCTGCCCTTCGACGGTGCCCCAGGCGCGTTCGGCGTAGACGGTCTGCGCGGCGCCGTCGAAGGACACCCGCCACGGGCTCTCCGGCGCGACCGCCGGATACGGCACCTCCACCACGACCTGCTGGTCCAGCGGCGAGTAGGCGATGACCGGATTCCTGGTGCGCGCGACCGCGGCGGGCTGTTTCGGCCCGGAGCCGAGCGGGCGCTGCGAGAGCCGGTCGATGAGGGCGTCGAGCAGCAGGTTCGGCAGGCCGGTGGTGGCGGTGTCCAGGTCGAGGTCGTTGGCGGCCTCGGGATGCTCGGCGAAATACTCGGCGAAGTCGATGATGCGGTCCACGATGTCGACCGCGACCTCCCCGCCCAGGCGCAGGAAATTGCGCACCGGCACGTCGAGCCGGTTGAGCCGGTACCCCATGCCCGGCTCGGTGAGCCATTCGAACACCGCCGCGCCGTTGGGCTCGCGCCCGGCCGCGATGTGCTCGTCGATCACGTCGACCAGATCGTCCAGACAGTGCACCGGAATGCCCGCGTGTACCGCCATCGCCTGCACGTATTGTCCTTCCAATTCCGGGAAACGCCGAAGTCCGAATTTGCCGAGCAGCGGATCCAGTTCCTCGCGGAGCACTTTCTCGAAGTCGAGATCGCGCTCGAGGTCGAGTTCCTCCCAGAAACTGTCCCAATATCTGTTGCGGTCGTAGTACATGCCCGCGTGACCGATCAGGGTGGTCAGCGCGAGCGCCGGGAACTTGCGGATCAGCCGCTCGGGCCCGAGCGCGCGCCGGTACTTGCGGACCATCTGCGCGAACAGCTCCGCCGACCGCGCGATCTCGTCGGCATCGAGATTGAGCTCGACGAACAACGACACCCGCCGAAGCTCCTCGGCACGGGTCAGCTCCATGTCCCGCGCCTGTTGCACCAGGAACGACTCCGCCATCGCCGGATCCCCTTACCTCCACCGCGCCGAGCCCGCATTCGTTCTACTCGGAACGCCGCACATCTTCGCATCACCGCCCGCCGGGCTCGCAGCGACCGGGTGTGTCGCACGCCCCATTCATGTTCCGACCCGGTGTGTTGCCCGCGCGTCGCGCCATCGCACCGCGGCACCCGCGGCCACCGCTGGCCCATTAGGCTCTGTGCACCGGTGTCCGAGCGGGAAGGTGACGTGGTGCGGGAGTGGTTGGAGCGCCGAATCCGCGAGTTGCTGGTGGCGAGTCCCGGAATGTCGGCGCGCGAGCTGGCCGCAGCCATCGATCGGCCCGGCGTGACCAAGACAGAGATCAACAAGGTGCTGCACGCCCGGCAGGAGAAGTTCGTCAAGACCGATGACACCCCGCCCCGGTGGTCGGTGCGCACCGCAACCGGCGAGCAGCCGCCCGCGTCACCACCGCAGGCCCCGGCCGCGCCGGTGGCCGCTCCCCCGCCCCTCGGCCTGTGGCAGCGGCAGGCGCTGGTGGCCTGGGGCGAACACGGGCACCGCGGCGTCGTGGTGGCCGTCGACGGCGCGGGCAAGACCGGACTGGGTGTGGCGGCCGCCGCCGAAGCGCTCGACGCCGGACATCCGGTCCTGATCGTCGTCCCCGACGCCGACGATCAGCGGCGCTGGACTGCCGCCCTGCGTGCCGGCATGCCTGCCCGCGACATCGTCGCCCCCGGCCGGGGCACGGCCACCCACGGCGAGATCACCGTGGTCACCGGGCACGCCGCCATCCAGGACCGCATGTTCGACAAGCGCGCCGACGACCAGCCCACCGCCCTGATCGTCGACGACGTGCACGCCTACAGCGCGGGCGCCTACGCCAAGGCCCTGCTCCCCCGCTTCGCCTGGCGACTCGGCCTGACCTGCGGGCTGACCCGTCCCGACGACCTGGTCGACACGGTGGTGCTGCCCTACTTCGAGCACACCCTTCCCGGCTGCGACTACCTGCACGCCGTCCAGGCCTGCCTGCTGCCCCGCATCAACCTCGCCCATCTCCCGCTGGCTCTCACCGACCGCGAACGCGCGAATCTGGAGGCCGCCGAGGACCGCGCCGAACAGGCCCTCGACACCCTGGTCGGCACCTACGGCGCCCCCGGCGATCCCGCGGGGGCCGCCGAATTCGCCCGCGCCGCCCTGCACACCAGGGGGCGGGCCGGTGTCTTCGCCAAGCGCTACCTCGACGCGATCGCCAAACGCGACGACATCCTCGGCAGCTGCGCCGCCAAGATCACCCTGCTGCAGGCGCTCCCCGTCGATGTGCTGCGCCGCACCCGCGCCTGCTATTTCACCGACACGGCCGCCGCCGCCAACCGCGCCGTGCAACTCCTCGGCCGCGGCGGCTATCGCATCACCCGTGTCGGTGAATCCCTCGCCCCCGCCGACCGCGCCGACATCGCCCGCAGACTCGGCGAGGGCGACCTCGACGCCGTCGTCGAACGCCGCGCCCTCGACACCACTGTGCCGCTGCCCGCCACCGGAGCGGGCATCTTCCTCGCCTGCGACCTGTCCGCACCCGAACTGGCCCAACGCCTGAGCCGCGTCATCCGCCCCGGCGGTGACCATCTGCCCGTCGTGGTGCTCGCCTACGCGGAGGGCACCGTCGAGGACCCCCGCCGCGTCGGCCCGCACCTGCGCCAATTGGCCCAGATCGCCGAGGAATTCGTGGTCACCGACGCCCGCGGTCTCGACGGCCTGCTCCGCCGCTGGATTCCCGGCACCGAGCCCCGCCCCACCGCGGCCGGCCGCGAGGCGGACCCCGTAGCTGTGGCGGCGACGGTCGCCGCCGCACCCGAGGCCGCCCGGGCGATCCCGGTCGACCCCGCTCCCGAGCCCACGGCGTCGCGCGCCCCCGCACCGAACCCCGTGCCCGCGGCACTTCCCCCCGAACCGACCGAGCAGGAGGCCGACCCCGTGACCGCGGAACTCACCGCCGCCCTGCGCGCCGAGGGCGGTATCGCGACCGCCGACGAACTCGGCGACCTCATCGGCCGCACCGATCCCCGCGAGATGTTCGCCGCCGTGACCGCCGCCGCGGGCTCCGGCGCGCTCGAGTTCCACGAGACCGAGCCCGGCTCCGAAGAACTCGTCCTGCTCTCCGCCGACTGCGGCGGCACCACCGAACAGCGCCGTGCCGCCGTCGCACGAATCGCCGAGTGGGCCGTCCGCTCCGAGGACCCGCTCGACGAATTCCACCGAGTCCTGGGCGATCTCAACCCGGTCCGCGTTCCCGCGCATCGGCTGGTCGGCATCGCCGCCTTCCTGCGCGGCACCACCCCGGCCGGCCTGCTCTGAGCCACCGACCCCGCCGCGGGCGGTGCGGGGTCAGTCCATCGCCCTGGCGAGCGGCAGGGCGAGTGCGAATGCCGCCACGGCCCGATCGGTGATCTCGGCCTGCCCCAGCATCCGCAGCGCCCGCCGCAGCACCTCCTTGCGATCGCGCCAGCCGATATCGGCGCCCACCTCGGCCACCATCTCGGCCAGTTCCCGCACCGGCACCTGTTCCACGGCCCGAGGCCCGAGCGTCCGCCACCGGGTCAACGGCTGGTCCGGCATCCGATAGGCGCACAACGCCGGATCACCGAGCCCGAGGGGATCGTCGACGAGCAGCTCGCCGCGCTCGACCGCCGCGCCGAGCAGGTGCTCCAGCGTCGTGGCAGGCTCCTCGTCAGCGCGCGGCGCGCCTGCCCGCGCGTAGACCGCGAGCAGACGGGCCCCCGACACCGGCCCCTCCACATCCACGATGCGCAGCAGGTCTTTGGCCAGCCGCCCGGTCGAGGCCGTCTCCGCCGTCGTCAGCGGCTCGGTGAAGGCCCGATAGGGCGCCACCGCCCGCGGCTGCGCCTCGCCCGGTTTCTCGGCGCCGAGTTCGCCCGCCGCACCGGCGCTGTGCGCCACCTCTGCCGAGGCCACCGCACCCCCCGGCTCGGGCGGAACCACCTGTGGCGCGGCGACGACGGTCTCCGGTGTCGGCGCGGACGGGGCTGCCGTCGAATCCGGCGCGACCGGTACGCCTCCACAGCCCTGCGCTCCCGCCCCGGACCGCTCGAAAAGCACTCCCTTATCCAATATTTCGGTTTCGTCGAGCAGCACGGGCCGCCCGAGCCTCGTGGTCGGCAGCGCATCCCCGGCCTGCTCGTACCGCCCGCGCTGCCCGGCTTCTTCTCCCCGCCCCACGGCCGCCTGCTCCACCGCGGGCTCTGCCGCGACGGGCTTCAGCCCGAGCGCCTCGAAGGTCGCCCACAGCGGTTCCAGCGCCCCCTCCTGATCACGCAGGAACTGCGACTGCCTGATCCGCACGAACGGCCACCCGCACCGTTGCAGATCGCGCTGCCGCGCGAGGTCGGCCTCGTAGGCCTGCGGCCCGTCCCACCGGTCCCCGTCGCATTGCACCGCCACCCTGGCGTGATCACCGGTGACCACCATGTCGATCTCGTAGCCGGTGGCGTCGTAATGCGGGGTCACCCGGTATCCGCGGGCCACGATCCGGTTGAACACCTGCTGCTCGAACAGCGAATCGAAGGGCGGGACGACATGCTCGGAGCTCACCGGCTCCGGCAGGCCCGACTGCTGCTCGGCCTCCCGCTGCCAGCCCTCCAGGCAGTACTCCAGCAGCCGGTACCGCATGTCCTCGTGATTGCGCAGGTCGTCGAGGGTCAGCGAGTGGAACAGCCACAGCTGGTCACGTGCCCGCGAAACCGCGACGTTGTAGCGCTGCTCGGCCTCCGCGCTGGTCTGCGCCACCAGCCGCGAGTCCTCGCCCTTGGACTTGACCATGGACAGGAAGATCACGTCCCGTTCGGCGCCCTGGAAGTCGGCCGCGTCGCCGCAGCGCAACTGCCGCCGGTCGAGGTCCTCGGGCTGGAACCGCGCCATCAGCAGATCCCAGATCAGCTTGGCCTGGGCGGTCCCGAGCAGCGAGATCACGCCGAAAGTCTTGCCGTCGTAGGCGGGATCGCGCATGCACTCGCCGATCTGGTCCACGATCCGCTCGGCCTCGGCCCGGTTGACGATCTTGCTGGTGCCGGTGCTCACCCCGTCGGCGACGTGCACGGTGCGGATCGGGGGGAGCCGGTCGGCGCCGAACAGCCGCACCGGGATCAGCCGGACGTTGTGCCGCTCGTAGGCGATCTTGTTGCAGAAGCCGATGATCTCCGGCACGCACCGCCGGTGTTCGACCAGCGTCAACCGCGTCGGGAAGCGCATCGTGGCCTCGTCGAACAGGCTGCGCTTGGCGTCCTGCCAGGTGGCGCGGTACGTGTCGTCGGCCAGGTATTGCCCGGCCAGCGATTCCAGCTCCTTCTGGTCCACGCCGACCGCGGACGGCGAGACCTGCTTGTCGTCGCCGATCACCACGATGCGCGGCGCGAGATATTGCAGGAACACCGATTCCAGCCCCGCCTGCGAGGCCTCGTCGACCACCACAACGTCGAACATGTCCTGCTGGATGTCGAGCTGCTCGATCACCCGGTAGATCGGCATGATCCACACCGGCACCGCCGAACGGCAGCGCGCCAGCGTCTGTTTGATGTCGGCGCGCCGACGTCCGGCGTGGATGCCGGTGCCCTTGCCGAGCTTGCGCACCAGCTGGACGTATTGCAGCAGGTCCGCCCGCGAGGAGGGGGTGAGCCTGCCCGGCCCGACCGCCCGGTCCCAGGCCCGGGTCACTGCCAGCCGGGTCGCTTCCGCCCGCAGCCCGTCCTCGATCGAATCCAGTTCCCGGAACAGCTCGTTGACCTGTTCGTCGGCCCGCTCGCCGAGCCAGCGCCCCACCGCCGCCCAGCCCCACGCGGCGGGCAGGCTCTCCAGCCGCGCCACCCAGCCGGGGTCCTCGACCGTGGCGAGCACGGCATCACGCAACGCGGGCGCGGCGGCCATGCGCGCGGTGAACTCCTCGCGCCGCGCCCGCCGCGCCCGCAGGTCCACCAGTTCGGCCAGCCGCGCGCGGGCGGCGCCGTAGGCGGGCACGTCGCCGCGCTCGACCGCCGCCCGCAGTTCGTGGACGGTGACGGTGGCCTGCGGCGCGTTGCTCCACGAGGTCAGTTTGGTGAGCAGCTGCCCGAGCGGCGCCTGCGCGGCGCGCAGCTCGTCCAGCGCCCGCACCGCGTCGAAGGCCTCCACCATCCGGTGCACCGAGCCGGGATCGGCCCAGTCCGGCTCCGGCAGTCCGTGCCTGCGCAACCGCTCGCCCGACTCCCGCAGCCGCAGCCCGAAAGCGAGCACCACCCGCAGCCGCTCCAGGCGGTCGCGATGCCGGGCGATCCGCGCGCCCGGCGCGCCCATGGCCGGTTCGGCGATGCCGTGCCAGAGCCCGTCGAGTTGGTTGAGCAGCCGTCCGGCCCGCTCGAAATTGCGGAAGGTCTCCAGCTGTTCAGCGGTCGTCGGGATGCGCCCGTCGACGCGGACCTGCTCGAACAGCGGCTTGGCGTCCTTGATCACCTTGGGGGTGGTCAGGCCCATCTTCGGCGAGCCGTCGGCCTGGATCTTGAGCTCGCCCTTCCTGGTCAGATGCGCCTGCACCGCCTCGGCCAGCGACACCAGCGGCGCCAGATCGGTACTGTTGACGGTGACATCGCTGATCCCCAGCGCGGCCACCGCGGCGTCGGCGTGCGAGAGGAACTCCGCGCTCTGATCCGCCCGCGCCTGCCACTCCAGCGGCCTGCCCGCGCGCACCGCGAAAAGCGCGTCACCGACCCAGCTCTCGCGCGGGTCGATCAGGTCCGCGGCCGCGCGATCCTGCTCCTGCACCAGCGCGCACAGCTCCGCCCGCACGGGCGGTGGCAACGGCTGGATGCGGCGCACCAGCTCGGTCCGCCCGATCTCCTGGTAACCGTGGCACTTCTCGGTCGCCGCCGTCTGCCTGGCCAGCCACTGGGCGATCTGCTCCGGGGGCGGCAACTCGGCGGGACCGATGAGGTTCGGCGCGGCCACCTCGGGATCGTCCAGCGCCCGATCCAGCAGCAGCTCCCGCCACCGCACGGCTTCCGCCGCTGTCAGTGGCGGCGCCTGCTCCGGGCCCGGCAACACCAGCCCGTCGATCCACTCCAGCCGGGCCCGGTCGGCGCGGGGCCTGCCGCCGATCGCCGTCAATGTCCCCCGATAGCCGGCGATGTCGAACTCCCTGACCTCCGACTCCCGGGCCTCCCGCAACCGCCGCCGCACCTCGGCCCTGGTCCGGCGCAGATCCTCGATCCGCCGCTGCGCCGCCGAGATCCGCCGCGCCGACCGCTGCGGGTCGTGCTCGTCGGCCGCGTCGGAGATCCGCGCGACCGCCACCTCGAGATCGGCGAACGAATCCCGCGAGGTGCCGACCACCGACACCGACAGCGGCTTGATCTCCTCCGGCAGCTTGCCGCGCACCTCCTCGAGGGCGCGATCGGTGTGCGCGGTGACCAGCACCCGCTTGCCCTGCGCCAGCAGATGGGTGATCAGCGCCGCCGCCGTGTGCGTCTTGCCGGTGCCGGGCGGGCCCTGCACGATCGTGTGCGCGCTGGTGTCCACGTGGTCGAGGATGCGCAGCTGCACGTCGTTGAGCGGCATCGGCAGGAAGCAGTCACGGCCGTCGCGTACCACCGCGCCCTCGTCGCTCGGCGCGGTCCGGGTGGGCACATGGTCGGGGTCGACCAGATTGCGCAGGCCCTCCGGCACCGTCCCCTGGGCGCGAATGCGCTCCGCGATCGAGTTCAGCACCCGGACCAGCCCGCGCGTGCCGCGCGGCCGCAGGATGATCGCGGGCGCGTAGGCGCCGATCGGCTCCCGCCGCGGCTGCTCCGGCGCGAGCTGATCCAGATAGTCCGCCTCCGGCGCGACACCGTTGATCACCCGCCGCACCAGGCCGCCCACCGCGTCCCGATCGAAGGGGTAGACGCTCTCCCGCCGCGCGAAGCTCTCCGCGTCCCGGACCATCCCCGGATTGCTGAGCTGACTGTTCTCCAGGAAGTCCATCAGCTCGACGCTCACCCCCGAGCCGTCCGCGTCGGCCACCACCGACAGCTGGCCCGAGGTCGCGTCGAAGTCCACCTTCACCGGCACCGTCAGCACGTGCCTGCGCACCGTCGCCCCGTGCGGCGGTCGCCAGCTCAGGCACCCCAACCCCAGCACCGCCTCGGTGGTCTCCGAGGCCGCGCTCAACCGCGTGTGGATCTCGTACAGCTCCCGATACAGCCGATGCGCCAGCTGATCCCGCCGTGCCTTCGCCGCCCACGGCCGCCCCCGCACCAGCCACCCCGCGAACGCCTCGAGCACCACCGGGTGATCCTCCACCCCCACCACGCCCGCGGGCCCCTTCCCCGACACCCG
>NZ_JARWRU010000295.1 GCF_029867845.1 Nocardia farcinica
GTCGGAGTACGAGCTGACCCGCGACGACGTGGTGCTGCAGAAGACCCCGGCCACCTTCGACGTGTCGGTGTGGGAGTTCTTCTGGCCGTTGCAGATCGGCGCGCGCCTGGTCGTGGCCAGGCCGGACGGTCACCGCGATCCCGGCTACCTGGCCGAGATCATCGCAGGCGAGCGCATCACCACCGCGCACTTCGTGCCGTCGATGATGTCGGTCTTCGTGGCGAACCTGAGCGAGGACGGCCCCGCGTGCACCAGCCTGCGCAACGTCTTCGCCTCCGGTGAGGCGCTGCCCTCGGTCACCGCGCAGAAGCTGCGCGAGCTGACCGGCGCGCGCCTGCACAATCTGTACGGCCCCACCGAGGCCGCCGTCGACGTGACCTACCACGAGGTCACCGCCGACGACACGGTGTCGGTGCCGATCGGCGCCCCGGTCTTCAACACCAGGGTGCACGTGCTGGATTCGCGCCTGAACCCGGTCCCCGTCGGTGTGGCGGGTGAGCTGTACCTGGCAGGCGTCCAGCTGGCGCGCGGCTATGTGGCGCGTCCCGACCTGACCGCGGACCGGTTCGTGGCCGACCCGTTCGGCACGGGTGAGCGCATGTACCGCACCGGTGACCTGGTGGCGTGGACGGCCGACGGCGAGTTGGAGTACCTGGGCCGCACCGACTTCCAGGTGAAGCTGCGCGGTCTGCGCATCGAGCTGGGTGAGATCGAGTCCGCGCTCACCGCGCTGGACGAGGTCGCCCAGGCCGTCGTGGTGGTCCGCTCCGACGAGCGGCTCGGCGACCAGCTGGTCGGCTACCTGGTGCCCGCCGCCGACCGGCCGGTGGACACCGAGGCGGTGCGCGCCGCGCTGGCGGCCGAGCTGCCCGGCTACATGGTGCCCGCCGCGTTCGTGGTGCTCGACGAGTTCCCGCTCAACGCCTCCGGCAAGCTGGACCGCAAGGCGCTGCCCGCTCCCGTCTTCGAGGTCAAGGCGTTCCGTGCGCCCTCGACCCCGGTGGAGGAGATCGTGGCGGGCACCTTCGGCGAGGTGCTCGGCGTGAACCGGGTCGGTCTCGATGACGACTTCTTCGAACTCGGCGGCAACTCGCTGGTGGCCACCCAGGTCGTCGCCCGTCTCGGCAAGACGCTCGACACCCAGCTGGCGGTGCGCGACCTGTTCGACGCCTCCACGGTGGCCGCCCTGGCCGCCCGGGTCGAGGCGCTGGCTGGCAGCGGCCGGGCCAGGCCGGAACTGACCGCGGGCAAGCGGCCCGAGCGCATCCCGCTCTCGCCCGCCCAGCAGCGGTACTGGTTCCTCAACCA
>NZ_JARWRU010000296.1 GCF_029867845.1 Nocardia farcinica
ATTCCGGGGGGGGCCGGGGCTGTTTCTGCGTGGGGGGGCTGGCACCTGCTTGGGGGGGGTCGCAGGAACGGGCCGAGCTCTCTGCTCGCTACCCGAGCTTTTGGGGGAACCTGTGACAGACAACGACCAGAATCCGACCACTCCGCCCTGGCTCCAGGGTCGTTCGACGGATACGGCCGAAGCCTCCGCGGCGGCGGAGGGACAGGACGAGCGCGAGCAGGCGGGCGGCGAAGCGGATTCCGCCGAGCGCGGGGACTTCTCGACCACCTCGCGCGCCGGCGCGACGGGCGATCACGGCGACACCGGCGGTCACGCGGTGGCCGCCCCCGGTGCGGGCTCCGCGCCGGGCGGCTTCGACCCTTACGGCAGTGGGCAATTCGCGCAGGCGCCGGGCCCGGAGGGTGGATTCGCGCCCCCGCCGCCGCCCGCCGCAGGCTTCGCGCCACCGCAGCCCGGCGGCGCCCCGGAAGGCAGCGGCGATCCCGGTTTCGGCTGGGCGCCCCCGCCGCCGCCCGCCCTGCCGCCCCAGCCGGGTTTCGCGCCACCGGGATTCGGGCCGGACGCGCCGGTTCCGCCGTGGCAGAGCGGCTCCCAGCCGGTGCAGCAGCCGCAGTTCGGGCAGGCTCCGCCGCCGGAGGCGACTCAGCAGTTCGACGCGCCGCCCCCGCCGCAGGCCGATGCCGGCCCGCAGTTCGACTCGAACCAGCCGCAATTCGGCGCGCCAGGTCAGCCGCAGTTCGGCGCGCCGGGGCAGCCGGGGCCGGTGCCCGGTCAGCCGCCGCAGTTCGGACCGCAGGACCAGCAGGGCGGCCAGCCCACCGGTCCCTCGGGTTTCGGCGCGCCCCAGCAGTTCGGCCTGCCCGGCCAGTTCACCCAGCAGCCCGCCGGGCCGCAGGGGCACGGCCAGCCGCCCGTGCCCGGCAGCTCGGTCAACGATCTGAACCTGCTCAAGCGCGCCAGGCGCGCCCCGCGCAGCGGCTGGCGCCGGGCGGTGCACAAGGTCTCCGGCGGCGTGATCAACCCCGGCGAGTCCGCGGCCGACGTGGTGCACCGCGACCTGGTCGAGCGCGTCAACCAGCCGGTGCGCGGCGATTACCGGATCGCGATCCTCTCGCTCAAGGGCGGCGTCGGCAAGACCACCACCACCGTCGGTCTCGGCTCCACCTTCGCCTCGCTGCGCGGTGACCGGGTGATCGCCATCGACGCCAACCCCGACCTTGGCACCCTGGCCCACCGGGTGCCGCGCCAGACCCGCTCCACGGTGCGCAACCTGCTCGAGGACCAGAACATCTCGCGCTACTCCGACGTGCGCGCGCACACCTCGCAGGCGCCGAGCCGCCTGGAAGTGCTCGCCTCGGAACAGGATCCGGCGGTCTCGGAGGCCTTCAGCGAGGCCGACTACCGCAAGGCCATCAGCATCCTGCAGTCGTTCTACAACATCATCCTCACCGACTGCGGCACCGGCCTGATGCACTCGGCGATGGCGGGCGTGCTCGACATGGCCAGCTCGCTGGTGCTGGTGACCTCCCCGGCCATCGACGGCGCGCGCAGCGCCTCGGCCACGCTGGACTGGCTCGAGCACCACGGTTACGGCAAGCTCGTCGAGCGAACCGTGGTGGTGGTCAACGCCTCTCGTCGCGGCGCCTCCACCGTCGACCTCGACCAGCTGCGCAAACTGTTCCTCGACCGCACCCGCGCCGTGCAGATCGTCCCCTTCGACGACCATCTCGCCGAGGGCGCCGAGATCGATCTGGAGCTGGTCGGCAAGCCGACCAGGCGCGCGCTGCTGGAACTGGCCGCCATGGTCGCCGACGACTTCGGCTACCACGGCGGACCGGGCTCCCAGGGCGGCTACCAGCAGGGCGGCTACCAGCAGGGCACCGGCTCGCAGTACCAGCAGCCCTATCAGTACCCCGGCAGGCTGTAACCCCGCTCGGCAGCGGCGTGACCCCGTAACCGGACGCGACCATCACGTCGATGGGCTCACGTACGAGGAACCGGCTCCCACCGACGTGCACGCCGCCACCGCGCCCGCCGAACTGCTCGCATCGCCGCGGCCTGGCTGGTGCTCGACGAGATCCCCACGGCCGCCGAACGGCTCGGCGCCGCGGTGGTGATCGCGGGGTCCTTCGTCACCGTCTCCACGCCGCGGCGCCCCTCGGAGCAGGACGAAAGTAGCGGGCCGGTCCGGGAAACCGCACACGTCACGGCGATGCCCGGTAGGGTCGCGGCAAGGCGCGAGGCCCGGGGTGAGATCCCCGTGAGCGGCGCCGGTGTGCGCGGACCGCGGTAGGGGCGGGTGGGACAGCCCCTGGTCCGAATCCCTACAGTGTGTGCGACGGTGCAGGTTGACGAGGCTGGGCAGCGAATTGCGAATGGCGGATCAGCGGTGGGCCGTATCCCGGAGGACAGTGCTTCGCGGAGCGGTCGCGGTAGGCGCGATGACGGCGGGGGCGGGACTTTCGGCCGGTAGAGCCGCCGCGGCGGGCAGCAGAGTCGCTGTCCTCGGCGGCGGGGTCGCGGGCATGACCGCGGCCCACGAACTCGCCGAACGCGGTTTCGAGGTCACCGTCTACGAGCGCCGCGCCCTGGGCGGCAAGGCGCGCAGCATCCCGGTGCCCGGCAGCGCCTCCGACGGCCGCCCCGAACTGCCGGGCGAGCACGGCTTCCGCTTCTTCCCCGGCTTCTACCAGCACATTCCCGACACCATGCGGCGCATCCCGTTCGGAGACAACCCGGACGGGGTGTGGAACAACCTGGTGCGGGTGCCGGAGGCGCGCTTCGCCCGGCGCGACGGCGACGACTTCCGCGTCGGACTGGATTTCGGCACGCTGCCCGACCCCACCCATCCCGGCTTCCCCGAGACCCTCGGCGCCGCGCTGGCCACCGCGCTGAAGATGTCCCCGGAGGAGGGCGCGTTCTTCGCCAACCGGCTGATGGTGTTCAACACCAGCTGCGACGCGCGGCGTTTCCAGCAGTGGGAATACGTGTCCTGGCTGGACTTCGTGCGCGGGCACGAGCGCAGCCACGAGTTCCGCTCGCTGCTCTCGCGCACCCTCACCAGCATCATGGTCGCCGCCAAGGACAACGCGGCCAGCGTGCGCACCATCGGCAACATGGGCGAGCAGTTCCTCGGCAATCCCTTCGGCATCGGCAACGACGGCGCGCTTGACCGGGTGCTCAACGGCCCGACCAACCGCACCTGGATCGACCCGTGGTCGCAGCTGCTGCGCGGCCTCGGGGTGCGCTTCGCCATCGGCGCGGAGGTGCGCGGACTCGAGATGCGCGACCGGCGGGTCAGCGGGGTCCGCATCGTCGACGAGTCCGGCACGGCGCGCACCGTCGAGGCCGACCACGTGGTGGTGGCGCTGGCCGCCGAGCAGGCGCGCACGCTGTGGTCACCGGAGGTGCTGGCGGTGCGCCCGGAGCTGGAGGGCATGAACCGCCTGGTGGTGGACTGGATGACCGGCATCCAGTTCTATCTGCGCCGCTCGCCCGACATCTCCCCCGGCCACACCGCCTACATCGATTCGCCGTGGTCGCTGACCTCGATCGCCCAGAACGCGCTGTGGGCGCACAAGCTGCCCGAGTACGGCGACGGCACGGTGCAGGACTGCCTGTCGGTGGACATCTCCGACTGGCACACCCCCGGCATCCTCTACGGCAAGCCCGCCGTCGAGTGCACCCACGAGGAGATCGCGCGCGAGGTGTGGGCGCAGATGCTGGCCCACCTCAACGACCGCGACGAACTGCTGCGCGACGCCGACCTGCACTCCTGGTTCCTGGACCCGGCGATCGTCTGGCAGGCCCGCACCGGCCGCAACACCAACGCCGATCCGCTGCTCATCAACACCGCGGGTTCGTGGGATCTGCGCCCGGAACCGCACGGCGCCATCGAAAATCTCTTCCTCGCGGGCGATTACGTGCGCACCAATGTGGATCTGGCCACGATGGAGGGCGCCAACGAGTCCGCGCGCGCCGCGGTCAACGCCCTGCTCGACACCGTCGGCTCGGACGCGCCGCGCTGCCGGACGTACACCCTGCATCGCGCCGCCGAACTCGAGCCGCTGCGCCGCATCGACGCCGAGCGCTTCGCCGCCGGCCTGCCCAACGCCTTCGACGCCTGACCCCGCGGCGCGCCCGCCCAGCCGATCGCACATACACTCGCCTGCGTGGCGGACATTTCGATACGCGGGCGCATCGCCCTGCGGGCCGCGGCGGCCGCGTCGTGGGCCTCCCGGCGCGCCGGTCGCGGCAACGGCTCGATGATCGGCGGCCTGATCGCGTTGAAGATCGACCCGACGATCATGCGGCAGCTCGGCCGTGGGCGCCGGACCGTGCTGATCACCGGAACCAACGGCAAGTCGACCACCACCAGGATGACCACCGCCGCGCTGAGCACCCTCGGGGCGGTCGCCACCCAGGCCGACGGCGCCAACATGGACGCGGGCATCGTCGCCGCGCTCAGTCAGCACCCCGGCGTGCCGCTGGCCGCCATCGAGGTCGACGAGCTGCACCTGCCGCACGTCTCCGACGCGCTCGACCCCGCCGCCGTCGTGCTGCTGAACCTCAGCCGCGACCAGCTCGATCGGGTCGGCGAGATCAACATGATCGAACGCAAGCTGCGCGCGGGCCTGGCCCGCCACCCCGACACCGTGGTCATCGCCAACTGCGACGACGTGCTCATGACCTCCATCGCCTACGACCACCCGAACGTGATCTGGGTGGCGGCGGGCAGCGGCTGGGCGATGGACGCCACCAGCTGCCCGCGCAGCGGCGAGCCGGTGATCTGGGAGGGCGTGCACTGGCGCAGCACCGGCGCGGATTTCCAGCGCCCGGAACCGGATTGGTCGCTCGAGGGCGAGGATCTGGTCGGCCCCGACAGCACCCGCTACCCGCTGCACCTGGCCCTGCCCGGCCGGGCCAATCGCGGCAACGCCGCGCAGGCGGTGGCCGCGGCGGTCGCGCTCGGCGCCGAACCGGCCAAGGCCGTGGTCGCCACCGGGACCGTGCGCGAGATCGCGGGCCGCTACAAGACGGTGCAGGTCGGCGAGCACACCGCCCGGCTGTTGCTGGCCAAGAACCCGGCAGGCTGGCAGGAGGCGCTGTCGATGATCGACCACTCCGCGGCGGGCCTGGTGATCGCGGTCAACGGCCAGGTGCCCGACGGCGAGGATCTGTCCTGGCTGTGGGACGTGCGCTTCGAGCACTTCGAGGACGTGCAGGTGGTGGCCGCGGGCGAACGCGCCACCGACCTGGCGGTGCGGCTGACCTACGCGGGCGTCGAGCACACCACGGTGGCGAATCCGTTGCGCGCCATCGCCTCCTGCCCACCCGGCCGGGTCGAGGTGCTGGCCAACTACACCGCCTTCCGCGACCTCAACCGCGACCTGGAGGCGCGGCGGTGACCACGGGCGGCACGAGCATCACCGGCACGGGCATCAACGGCACGGGCTTCCGCGCGGCGGAGGCGGGGAACGCCGAGGTGGAGACAGGACACAGCGCATGAGCGACTCGACGGTACGGATCGGGCTCGTCCTGCCCGACGTGATGGGCACCTACGGCGACGGCGGCAACGCGCTGGTGCTGCGCCAGCGCCTGCGCATGCGCGGCCACGACGCCGAGATCGTGGAGATCAATCTCACCGACCCGGTGCCGGAATCGCTGGACATCTACACCCTCGGCGGCGCCGAGGACTCCGCGCAGCGCCTGGCCACCCGCCACCTGCGCCAGTACCCCGGCCTGCAGAAGGCCGCCGAGCGGGGCGCGCCGGTGCTGGCCATCTGCGCCGCCATCCAGGTGCTCGGCAACTGGTACGAGACCTCCTCCGGTGAGCGCGTGGAGGGCGTCGGCCTGCTCGACGTCACCACCTCGCCGCAGGCCGTGCGCGCCATCGGCGAGGTCGTCACCTCCCCCGTCGTGCCCGGCCTGCGCGCCCCGCTCACCGGCTTCGAGAACCATCGCGGCGGCACCACCCTCGGCCCCGACGCCACGGGCCTGGCCCGCGTCACCCGCGGCGTCGGCAACGGCGTGGGCGACGGTCTGGAGGGGGTGGTCCAGGGCTCGGTCTTCGGCACCTACATGCACGGCCCCGCGCTGGCCCGCAATCCCGAACTCGCCGACCTGCTGCTCGCGCGCGCCCTCGGCGTCGAGGCCCTGTCCCCCCTCGACCTCCCCGAGGTCGAACAGCTGCGCCGCGAACGCCTGCGCGCCTGAGAGCTGCGTCCTACTTCGCGACGGCGTCCACGTCGCGGCGGTGCGGCGTAGTGTCGGTGCGGTGTGCTGTCATGGGAGGCGAGGCGGCTCTGGCGAGCCGGAACCGGATTCCAGTCAGGAGGGCACATGCGCGCACCGGGTTGCGGGGGATGCGACACCGGGGTCGACCACTGTCACGGGACATTGGTGGTGCACGAGGACTGGTCGTCGGAGTGCACCGAGCCGGAGTGCGTCGATCTCGATCGCGCCAGGCACACCTTCGTCGTCGACTGCGCGGATGTGGCGGGCGGATGCGCCTGCGGCGGGGGCGAGCGGCGGCGGCACAGCGCCTGACTAGGCTGGCCGGGTGAACTACGACCTCGTGCTGCTGCCCTCCGGTGTCGCCCGCACCCCGTCCGAGGTGGACGACTACCTGACCGCACAGCAGGGTCTGCCCACGACCGATGCGGTGCGGGAGATGGCCGCGATCATCGACGAGCGCGACTCGGCGCTGCCGGAGGAGGATTCCTTCCTCGCCGAGGACTGCGAGGTCGGTGGCGACGGCACCGGGTCGGTGCTGCACGTGGCCTGCCCGTACGACGCGATCGGCTATCTGCGCGCTCTGTTGTTCGAGATCGCCACCCCCCGCGACTACGCCCTCTACGACCCGCAGCTGGCCTGGCTGATCGATCCGGCGGGCCGCGTCGATATCGGCGTCTCGCACGGCGGCGCGGGCGAGTTCCCGTATCTGACCGAGACCCTGATCCACCAGTGGGTGCCCGAACTGGCCGCGCCCGCGCCGTATCTCATCGTCGAGCGCGCGCCGCAGCACTACATCCAGACCTTCCGCTCCGCGCCGGGCGAGTTCGCCCTCGAGTACCGCGACGGCGGCCCGGAACGCCACTACGCGCTCACCCTCACCGAGGCGCGCGATGTGGCCGAACTGATCTGGGCCTGGGCCGACGGCGATCAGGCCACGCTGGACGAGCGGACCTGGGAGCGGGTCGAGTTCTGACGCCGCCCGCGACCCGGGTCCGGCGAGCGCCCGCGACCGGGCTCCCGCGCACGCGCCGCAACCCCTGGGCCGGCGAGCGTCCCGTTGATCCGCGCGCGGAGCACCCGGCGAGGCGTCCCTAGAGCGCCCGGCGCCCCGACAGCGCCCGCCCGAGCGTGAGCTCGTCGGCGAACTCGAGATCGCCGCCCATCGGCAGGCCGGAGGCCAGCCGGGTGACCGTCAGCCCGGGGAAATCGCGCAGCATGCGCACCAGGTAGGTCGCCGTCGCCTCGCCCTCGGTGTTGGGGTCGGTGGCGATGATGACCTCGGTGACGTCGACGCCGTCGGCCTGATTGCCGATGCGGGTCAGCAGTTCCCTGATCCGCAGCTGGTCGGGGCCGACACCGCTGAGCGGGTCGAGCGCGCCGCCGAGCACGTGGTAGCGGCCGCGGAACTCCCTGGTGCGCTCGATGGCCTGCACGTCCTTGGGCTCCTCGACCACGCAGATCACCGTGCGGTCGCGACGCGGGTCGGCGCACAGCCTGCACAGTTCGCCGTCGGCGACGGTGCCGCAGACCGCGCAGAAGCGCACACCGTCACGCACCTTCTGCAGCGCGGCCTGCAACCGGTCGATCTCCGGCGGCTCGACCTGTAGCAGATGGAACGCGATACGCTGCGCGCTCTTGGGACCGACGCCGGGCAGTTTGCCCAGTTCGTCGATCAGATCCTGTACCGGCCCCTCGTACAACCGACGCGCCCTCGCTCAGAAACCGGGCAGACCGGGGATGGAACCGCCACCGGCCAGCGGGCCGAGGCGCTCGGCGGCCAGCTGCTCCGCCTTGGCGGAGGCGTCGTAGACCGCGCCGATGATGAGGACCTGCAGGCCCTCCACGTCGTCGGGGTCGACGACCTTCGGGTCGATCGTCAGCCCGACGACCTCACCGCCGGCCTTGAGCGTGACCGTCACCAGCCCGTTGCCCGCCTGGCCGGTCACCTCCGCGGCGGCGATCTCGGCCTGCGCCTGCATCACCGCTTCCTGCATCTGCTGGGCCTGGGCGAGTAACTGCTGCATGTCGAACTGACCACCGGGCTGCACGGCACGTCCTCTCTGGCGGGATTGTCACGGTTCAGCCTAGTCGCCGTCGCGCCGGCACCGCGGCACACCCGCGCGCTTCCACGCTCTGCGCCGGATCGGGAGCACGACGCCGAATCGGGGGGTTTCAGTTCACGGATACGGAGAAAGCGGTACGCATGACGCGAGTTCCATCCCCCGTTCCGCACAGATCCATCGCGATCGCGCCGCGGCGCCCGGCCCGCCGCCCACGCGCGCTCGCGCTGCTGACCGGCACGCTGCTCGCGGCGGGCGCGCTGGGTTCCGCCGGCGCGGGTGCCGAGCCGGCCATCGGCGGCAGCTCGGACGCCGACTACGGCAACGGCTGCGTCGTCACGGCCGGCGACAAGGCCCGCACCATGGACTCGCTGCGCTCGCACTGCACGGCCGAACAGCAGGACGCCATCTACCGCGGCGCCGTCGCGGGCGCCGCGCCCGCCGGGGTGACCGACGGCGGGGTGGGGCGCCCCGCCTACGGCACCGGCCTGGCCCCCC
>NZ_JARWRU010000297.1 GCF_029867845.1 Nocardia farcinica
CGCGGGCTCGCGGCCGCGCCGCCGGTTTCGGGACAGCCGCTGGTGGGGCTGTGCGTTTAACTCCTCGACCGCGGGGGCGCGGGGGGGCCCCCTGCGGTGCCGGGGTTAGACCGGGGGGGCGGGGGCGGCGGCGGCGAAGACCCACAGGGTGCACGGGAGAGCCGGGTCGACGGCGGTGCGCACCAGCTCGTCGGCGACACCGCTGCCGTACCAGGATGCGCGCACGTACAACGCGTCGAGTTCGGCGCACGGCGCAGCCTCCCGGGTGGTGACCGTGGCGAATCCGATCACCTCCTCGCCGTCGAGGGCGACGTGGGTGCGCGTGGCGCCGCGCGCGGTCAGCTGCCGCAGCACCGCGTCCGCGCGCCGGTCCACGTCGAAGGCGGCGAGCATCGGGGCGGGGACCAGGTCGCGATAGGCCTCGCGCCAGGAGGCGATGTGACAGGCCGCGATGCCGCGGGCGTGCTCGGGCGCGGCGGGGACGACGCGCCAGGACCGCTCGGCGCGGGAACGGCAACGCCCCGGCTCACCCATTCGGGCGCCGGGGCGTGTGCTGTGCTCTGCTGAGTGAACCAGCGTGCCGGTCTCAGCCGCGGACGACCTTGCCGGCCTTCAGGCAGGAGGTGCACACGTTCATGCGGCGGGTGTTGCCGGGGGCAACCTGGGCGCGCACGGTCTGGATGTTCGGGTTCCAACGACGGTTGGTACGCCGGTGCGAGTGCGAGACCGACTTCCCGAAGCCGGGGCCCTTGGCGCAGACGTCGCAGACGGCAGCCATAGTCGCGAACTCCTTCGTGTTCAGTGGGGGACGGCAGCCCGTGACGGGCGGCATGTCCGAAACAATGTCGTGATGTGCCGGTGCCGACTGGTGCCGGCGTGCGGCGCGGCAACTCGCGGAGAGTGACGTGCGGCGTGGCAACCCTGCAAGAGTAACCGCCGCGTCCCGCATCGACCAAACCGGGGGCGCGCGGCCCGCTGTCGGTTCGGCTGTCGCCGCCTGCCGCTAACCTGGCGGACGGCGGTGGTCAGCGGGTGTGAGGGAGTGAGGTGGACCGTGCCCGGCGAACGGGAGACGATCGACAGCGCCGCGTTGCTGCACTGGGGCCTGCTCTGCGTCGACGGCCTGGCCGAGCGCCGCGCGGAGATCAATTCCCTCAACGTCTTCCCGGTCGCCGACGCCGACACCGGAACGAACCTGCTGGTCACCATGCGTGCGGCGGTGCGGGCCGCGCAGGCGGCACGAGACTGCGAGGCCGAGGTCTCCGTGCGCGCGCTCGCCGCCGCCATGGCCAGGGGCGCGACCGTGGGCGCGCGCGGCAATTCCGGCATCATTCTCTCCCAGGTGCTGCGCGGCCTCGCCGAGGCGGGGGAGCACGGCCCGCTCACGGCAGGCAGCCTGGCCGAGGCGCTGTCGCGGTCGGCGGCCCTGGTGCGGGCGAGCCTGAGCACGCCGGTCGAGGGCACGATGCTGACCGTGCTCGACTGCGCGGCCGCCTCGGCCAGGGCGTGCGTCGACGCGGCGGGCGTCGCGGAGCCGCCTGTCGAAGTGAACGGCGCGGTCAGGGCGGCCGGCCCGGGGGAGACGAGCGGGTCGGGCGCGGTGCGGCCGGCCGAGGTCGCGGTGGCCGCGGCGGAGGGAGCGGCCAAGGCGCTGGGCGAGACGCCCTCCCAGTTGGGCGTGCTGCGCGAGGCCGGAGTCGTGGGCGCGGGGGCCAGGGGGCTGGTGGGCCTGGTCGCCGCCCTGGTGGCGGTGACGCG
>NZ_JARWRU010000298.1 GCF_029867845.1 Nocardia farcinica
AGCCCGGAGGTCGATCTGTTCGGCAGGCGCGTGGACGTTCCGAACAACCCCGCGGGACAACCGCTTCCGCAGGACCCGGCGGCGCAGCGCAAGCCGTCGGACCCGGACTGGCTGACCGGGCGGCCGGCGGGGCTCGACCAGCCGCGCGGCTGGCAGCGGGTGTACGGGGCCTCGGTGCCGTTCTCCACCTCCGACGGGCCGGCCCGCATCGAGAACGGGCAGGCGGTCGGCTACGCGCACACGCCGCAGGGCGCGGTGCTCGCGGCCGCGCAGATCACCTACCGGCTCAACGCGCGGCCGGCCGACCGGGAGCTGTACGTCACCCAGGTGCGGGCGTCGGCGCAGCAGCTGGCCGAGTACGACCGCGCCATGGACCAGAACCGGCTGCCCGCGCAACAGCCCGAGCGGATCACCCGTTACTTCGTCGCTCCCGACGCCTTCCAGGTCGAGAGCTACGCCGACGATCTGGCCGTCGTCCGGTTCGCCTCGCGCGGACAGGTCGTCGACGGCAGGCAACTGTGGGTCGCCCTGCGCCTGGTGATGGTGTGGGAGGCCGGTGACTGGCGGCTCAAGCCGGCCACCGTCGAGGGCAGCCGGACCGAATACATCGAATCGCTTGCGGGGTGGACGACATGGTGACCTTGGACAAGACAGCGCCACGCGCGGCGGAGGCCGAGCGCGATCCCGGACCGGCCGAGCCCCGAGGAGCGAACACGTTGATGCGCAAGCTCATGACCATCATGGCGGTGGTCTTCACCGTCATGATGGCCACGCCGACGGTGGCCTACGGCCAGACCTACGGTTTCGACGAGACCTGCAACGAGATCCACGACACCCTCGACGGCGTCGGCCTGCCCGGCATCTCGCTGGGCGACGCCGCCTCGGCGGTGTGCAAGGCGGGCAATGTGGCCTCCCATCCCGGGGACGCCGCGAGCGCGGTCAAGGACAAGGCGTGGGACTCCACCTTCGGCAGCGTGGTGGACTCGCTGATGAACGGCCTCGGCGAGGCCATCATCCTGGCGTTGACGTTCTGGATGAAGGTGCCCAACGAGGCCGCCAGTGACGGCGGTTCGCTGTTCACCAAGATCAACGACTACACCTATCAGATCCAGATACTGCTGTTGATCGCCTCGATCATCCTGACCGGCGCGCGGCTGGCCGAGGCGCGGCGCGGCGCCGCGGTGAGCGAGGCGGCCGAATCGTTCCGCATGTTCGCCCGTGTGGTGTTCAGCTCCTGGATGCTCGGCGCGGTGATCGTGGCGGGCACCCAGGCCTCGGACCGCTTCGCCGAGTGGATCATCGAGGACTCCACCAACGGCAACGCCAAGGACATGGCCGAGCTGATGGTCAAGACCAGTGCGCTGCAGGCCTTCTCGCCCGGTCTGGTGCTCATCATCGCCATCGTCGGCCTGCTGGGCGCGCTGGCGCAGATCGTGCTCGCCATCGTGCGCCAGGGCCTGCTCATCATCGCCGCGGGCGTGCTGCCGCTGGCGGCCGCCGCCTCGGGGATGAACGTGGGCAAGCAGTCCTACCAGAAGCTGGTCGGCTGGATCATCGCCTTCATGCTGTGGAAGCCGGTGGCCGCGATCGTGTACATGATCGCCTTCACCACCGCCGGTCATGTCGACGGTCTGGCCACCTCGGCGATGCCGGACGGCGAACAGGCGCAGCGCATGCTGGTGGCCATCGTGCTGCTGTGCTCGGTCGCCTTCGTGCTGCCTGCCTTGATGCGCCTGGTGACCCCGGCGGTGGCCATCGTCGGCTCCGGCGGCTCCGGTCTCACGGCCGCGGGCGGCACCCAGGTCGCGGCGGCCGCGCGCGGCGCCAAGGGCCCCAATGCGGGGGGGGTGTAGCCGCCCCCCCCGCCCGGGTAGGGCGGGT
>NZ_JARWRU010000299.1 GCF_029867845.1 Nocardia farcinica
GTGGCGGGCACGAAGTGGCCCGTCTCGGGCACCTCGCGACCGCCGATGAGCAGGGTGGCGCCCTCGGCGAGGGAGCGATCGATGCCGGCGCGGATGTCGCGCCGGGCGGTCTCGCTGACGACCGGGCCCATGTGCACAGCCGGGTCGGTGGGGTCGCCGACGATCCAGTCGTCGAGTCGGGCGCGCAGCCGGTCGAGGAAGTCGTCGGCGACGGCATCCTGGAGGATCAGGCGCGAGGTGGCGGTGCACTTCTGGCCGGTGGAGCGGAACGCGCCGAAGAGCACCTGTTCGGCGGCCAGATCCAGGTCGGCGTCGGCGAGCACGACGGCGGCGTTCTTGCCGCCCATCTCGGCCTGCACCGGCACCCCGCTCGCGGCGCCCGCGGCGGCGATGCGGCGGCCGATGGTGGTGGAGCCGGTGAAGGTGATGCCGTCCACGCCGGGATGGTTGACGATGGCGGTGCCCAGCTCACCGGAGCCGATGAGCAGGTTGAGCACGCCGTCGGGCAGGCCGGCCCCGACCAGCGCCTCGGTGAGGCGGGCGGCCAGCAGCGGCACCGCCCCGGACGGTTTCCACACCACCGTGTTGCCGTAGGCGAGGGCGGGGGCGATCTTCCAGGCGGGGATGGCGATCGGGAAGTTGAAGGGGGTGATGACGCCGACCACGCCGAGCGGTTTGCGGGTCACCAGGATGCGTTCGCCGCGGCGCGGGGAGGCGAACACCTCGCCCGCCACCCGGTCGCCCTCGTTGCCGTAGTAGCGCAGGATCTGCGCCGCCCGCAGCACCTCGCCGGTGCCCTCGGCCAGCGTCTTGCCCTCCTCGCGGGCCAGTTCCAGCCCGAGTGCGCCGGATTCGGCCTCGAGCGCGGCGGCGGCGCGGATCAGGATCGCACCGCGCTCGTGCATCGGGGTGCGGGCCCACGCCCTGGCGGCGCGGCGGGCGGCGGTGACCGCCCGGTCGACGTCGGCGGCGGTGGCGCCGCGCCCGGCGGCGACGATCTCCTCCGGCCGGGCCGGATTGGCGGAGACCAACGGTTCGGCGCCGCCGGACTCCCAGCGTCCGCCGACGAGGTGCCGAAGGTCGACGGCGCCGACCGATGGGGTGGTGGTCATGGAATCTCTCCCGGATCGTCTGGCTGGCAGGGGATTACATTGCCGATTGCGACACGGCCGCCGGGCGGTCACCACCCCTCGCGGCGGCCCCGTCCGAGCAGGGTGGCCAGCACGCGCTCGGCGGTCTCCAGATCCTCCTTGGAGATCCCGCGCAGCTGCGCCTCGGTGAACTGTTCGGCGCTGCGCCGCAGGGCGCGCCGCACCTGCCTGCCCTCCTCGGTCAGCGCCCAGTTGCCCTCCGCGTCGCGATACACCCGGCCGTTGTCGACCAGTTCACTCAGCGCGTCCTCGACGGTGTTCTCGCCGAGGAAGGTGTCGTGGCCGAGCGCCTCGGTGGTGCAGGCCCCACGCGAGAGCCGGTTCAGGACGCGGCCGGTGGCCAGGGTGACACCCACCTGCCGACGGTGGTGCTGGAACAGGGCCGACATGTGGTGGTCGGTGGCCTGCAACAGCGACATGAACAGCGATTCCTCGGGCTGGGTGTCGGTGGCCGCGCACGAGGTGTCGGCGGTCAGCGCCAGATCGGGGTGGCTCTGGGAGACGCTGTACTGGCCCTGGGTGAACAGCAGCGGGGCGCCCTGGTAGCGGGCGAAGCGTTCCACCCGGCCGAGCATGATGTGGTGGTCGCCGCCGTCGAGGACCGATTCGGTGACACATTCGAAATGGGCGATCGCGCCGTCGAGCAGCGGGTCGCCGTGGCGGCCGGGCGTCCAGTCGACCTGGTCGAACTGGCCCGGCTGCGGCTTGCCGAACAGCGCCGACAATTCCATCTGATGATCGGCCAGGATATTGACGCTGAAATGGCCGTTGCCGAGAAATGCCGGGGCGCTGCGGGATTCCTTGCGAATGGACCACAGCACCAGCGGCGGGTCGAGCGACACCGCGGAGAACGAATTCGCCGCCATGCCGACCGTCGCGTCGCCGGAACTGCTGGCGATCACGGTGATGCCGGTGCCGAATTGGCCGAGCGCGCGCCGGAACGCGCGGGTGTCCTCGGCCGGATCGCCTTCCTCGAGAACGGCGGTGATGAACTGGTCGGTCATCTGAGTCAACGGGATCGGTCCTCTCCTGGCCCGGACTACTTGTAGTAGTTCAGGGTGCCGAGGTCTTTGAACGGGGCGGGCGGCAGACCGAAGATGGTCTTCACGTACTGACCCGCGGCCAGTTCCTTGCCCGCCGAGCCGTGGTTGCGCGCCGCCATCAGGTCGCGCATGGTCTGCTGCAACGGGTTCGAGCTCGCGGTTGCGGCGGCGCCCGCGATCGGCCAGATCTCGGCGAAGGACTCGAAGCAGGTGGCGATGGTGTCGGCGGCCTCGAACCGCACCCGCATGCGCTCCAGCGGGCTCGCTTCCTCGCCGCGGCAGGCCAGGTCGAACAGGTCACGCCAGTTCTGCAGGTGGCGCTGCTTCACGGTCCGCACCCTGGTCATGGCGTCGGCGACCTTCAGGTGCAGGAAGGGGTTCTGCGCCGCCGGGGCGCCGGTGCCCTGGCGGGTCAGCCGCACCCGGGACTGCTCGACGAAGGTGTCCACGCCCGCGGTGGCGGTGCCGATCACGGTGTTGGCCGGGGTCGAGTTGAAGATCGAGGTGAACGACACCCAGTACAGCGGGCGGTTGTTGACCGCCCAACCGGGGTTGGCGTCGTTGTAGGTGTCGACCAGCAGGTGGGTGCGGTGGTCGGGGACGAAGACGTCGGTCAGGGTGACCGCCTTGCTGCCGGTGCCCTTCAGGCCGTGCACGTCCCAGCTGTCGTGGTCGATGCTCACGTCGGCGATCGGCACGACGAAGTTGCGATCGGACCCGCCGAGGATCACCCACTGGGCGTGGTCGACGCCGCTGGAGAAGGTCCAGGTTCCGTTCAGACGGTAGCCGCCATCGATCTGCTCCCACTTGCCGATCGGGGCGTAGGAGCTGGAGGCGCGGGCGTCGGGGTTCTCACCCCAGAACTCGTCCTGCATGCGCTCGTCCATCAGCGCGATCTCGAAGGAGTGCACATTGAGCTGGCCCGCGATCCAGGCGGCGGCACTGTCGGCCTCGGCGATGCGCATGATGCCCTCGAAGAAGGCGGCGGGCGCCATCTCCAGGCCGCCGTAGCGCAGCGGGGTGAACGCGCGGAACAGGCCGGTGCCGAACATCGCCTCGACGGTAGCGTCGGGAACCCGGACCTCGGCCTCGGACTCCTCACGGACAGCGCGAACGGTGTCGAGCATGTCCTCGACTCTGCCGAGAAAGCGGCGGCCCTCCTCGACGGCGCGTGCGCGATAGTCGCTCCAGTCCAGGGAGCGGGCCGCGGCGAAGTCGGCCTCCGTGGCAGGGGCTGCGGGCGAGGCTTCCGAGGTGGTGAGCATTCGTGGATCTCCTTCGACGAGGAACGCGCGTCGTCGGGCGACGCGGCTGCGGACCGAGACTAAGCCGACCGGGTGGCACACTCCGATCCACTTCTTCCGAGGAGTGGAATGGCCGCCGAAAAAGCTGCGACCTGCGTCACCGACGATCCCGCTGTTCGTGCGAACACCCGGGATACGGGGATTTCGGCTCTTTCCGAGGCGTGGAATACCGACATTCCCGGGCCGGGCGGGCGGCCCTAGTGTCGACACCGCCGACGGCCCCGGCCCATGATCTCGCGCGCCCCGTTCCTGGAGGTTTTCCCGCATGACCGATTCGTTGATCGACCGCATCGTCGCCCACGTCCTCGACACCCCCTACGAGGCGTTCGGCGACCAGGTCGTGCTCGCGGCCAAGAAGCGGCTCGTCGACACGATGGGCTGCGCGCTGTCCGGCGTCGCGGTGGAGGGCAACGACCCCGTGATCGAGCTGTACCGCGGCTGGGGCGGCAACCCCGAGGTCGGCATCCCCGGTCGCGCCGAGCGGATGCCGCCTGCCCAGGCCGCCATGATCACCTCCCTGCAGGTGCGCTCGTTCGACTTCGAGGTCTGCGGCCCCGAGCCGGAGGGCGTGAACGAGGGCAAGATGGTCGGCCACGTCGGCTCGACCACCGAGCCGGTGGCGGTCACGGTCGGCGAGTACACCCGAGCCAGCGGCCGCGAGCTGCTGGCCGCGGTGGTGCTCGGCGGCGACGTGGCGGCCAGGGTCTCGGTGGCCAACCGCTTCGACTTCGACAACAACTTCGAGGTCTGCGGCACTTCCAACGCCTTCGGCGCGACCGCCGTCGCGGGCAGGTTGCTCGGCCTCGACCACGACCAGCTGCGCAACGCCTTCGGCATCCTGCTGAACATGATGGCGGGCTCGTTCCAGGGCATCTGGGACGGCGTGCACTCGTTCAAGCTGCCCGGCGCGCAGGCCGCCCACAACGGCATCGTCGCCTGCCAGCTCTCGCTCAACGGCTTCGGCGGCGTGCGCGACGCGCTGGAGAGCCGCCAGGGCTACTTCGAGCTGTACACCCGCGAGCCCGCGCCGCAGAACATGGTCGCCGACCTCGGCGAGATCTTCTACGTGCACGGCCAGCACAAGCTGCACCCCTCCTGCTACGGCAACCACAACCCGATCGAGTGCGTGCTGCAGATCCGTGCCGAGCACGAGTTCGACGCCGCCGACGTGACCGCCGTCGAACTGGACGTGCCGCCCAACCGCATCGACCACTTCCTCAATCAGGTGCCCACCGCCGCCGACCAGCAGCCCAAGGCGCTGTTCACCATCCCCTACGGCGTCGCCAACGCCATCCTGCGCGGCCGCCCCGAACTCGAGCACTACATCGCCCCCGCCATCCACGATCCGGCGGTGCTCGATCTCGCCACACGCGTGCGCCTACTGCCGAACCTGCCCCTGGGCAACAATCAGCACAGCCGCATGCGGATCTTCCTCGCCGACGGGCGGGTACTGGAGGCCGAGCGCAGCGCGCCCAAGGGCTGGCTGCGCAATCCGGTGCCGCTGGCGGCGATCGAGGACAAGTTCTGGCGCAACGTCCGCTTCTCCGGCGCCATCCCGCTTGATCAGGCCGCCCGCGCGCTCGACCTGATCAAGGACCTGGAGAACCTCGCCGACGTCGCCGAACTGGCCGCCGCCCTCAGCGCGGCGCCGGTCCCCGCCGCCGTCTAGTCACAAGCCGTTCCGGCACCACGGACATCCCGACCCCGACAGACCACCTCCGAAAGGACCACGCATGACGACCTTCAATCCGCGTCTGGCGCACCTCGGCATCTTCTGCAAAGACCTCGACGCCATGATCGAGTTCTACACCAGGGAATTCGGCATGGTCGTGACCGATTCCGGTCTCGGCAAGTCCGGCAAGGCGGGCACGCGCCGTCCCGGCGCCTTCCTGTCCGCCGACCCCTCCGAGCACCACCAGCTGGCGCTGATCGCGGGCCGCGACCCCGAGACCCCGCCGACCACCGCCCAGATCTCGTTCCTGGTGCCGAGCCTGGCCGAGCTGCGCGCTTTCTGGAAGCACGTCGAGGAGACCGGCATCCCGGTCGAGGTCGTCAAGAACCACGGCAACGCCTGGAGCGTCTACATCGACGACCCGGACGGCAACATGATCGAGGTCTACGCCCACTCCCCGTTCTACGTGCAGCAGCCGTTGGGCGAGCCGCTCGACCTGACCGACTCCGAGGAGGAGATCATGCGTCAGACCGAGGCGCTCGTGGCCCGCGATCCCGAGGCCTGCCCCCGCGAGGAGTGGATGGCGAAGATGCGCGAGCGTCTGGCCGCCGCCCAGGTCTCCTTCCAGCTACAGGGGTGACACGGCCGTGCGGAACTATCGGAGCGTGTGGACCTGTCTGGACACCGTCCCCCACACGCTCGGCTGGATCGATGCGGGCGGCGTCCGCACGCGGTACCTGACCGCAGGCGATCCCGACGCGCCCGTCGTGCTGCTGTTGCACGGCACGGCGGGCAGCCTGGAGAACTTCTGCGCCAACTACGGCGCGCTGGCCCGCACCCACCGGGTGATCGGGATCGACATGCTCGGCTGCGGTTACACCGACAAGCCGGACCGTCCGTACCTGATCCCCGACTACGCCGAGCACGCGCTGGCGGTGCTGGACGCGTTCGGGGTGTCCGAGGCCGCGGTGATCGGTGTCTCGCTGGGCTCGTGGGTCGGCGCCCGCATGGCGCTGGACCATCCGAGCCGGGTGAACAAGCTGGTGATGATCGCACCGGCAGGCATCATCGTCGACCCGGAAGAGGAGAAGAAGTTCGGCGCGGATGTGCGCAAGCGCAGGCAGAACGCCGCCGAGGCCCCGTCCTGGGAATCGGTGACGGCCGCGATGGGCAGGCTGATGCTGAACCAGGAGGACCTGATCGACGACCTGGTGGCGGTGCGGCTGCGCATCTACCAGCAGCCGGAGATGGCCGCGGCCATGAAGCACCTGCTGGCCTTCACCACCGGCGGTCAGGATCTGTCCCGCGAGCAGTGGGCGGGCCTGCGCCAGCCGGTGCTGGTGATCGCCGCGGTCGACGCGCCGAACATGTTCCTCGACAACGCCCGCCTGCTCGCGCAGATCGTGCCGAATGTCGAGGTGGTCGACATGACCGGCTGCGACCACTGGGCGCAGTTCGAGCGCGCCGAGGAGTTCAACGAGCTGGCCGAGCGGTTCCTCACCGCGGGCGACCGGGTGAGCGTGGCATGACCGTCACCTTCGACCGGCAGACCTGCGCCGCGCTGGCGCGGGAGCTGCACGAGGCCGAGCGGCGCCGCGAGCAGGTGCGCCACCTCTCCGGCCGCTACCCGGACATGTCCATCGAGGACGGCTACGCGGTCTCGCGCGAGTGGGTGCGCATCAAACAGGCCGAGGGCCAGCGGATCGTCGGCCACAAGATCGGGCTGACCTCGCGCGCCATGCAGGTCAGCAGTCAGATCGACGAACCCGACTACGGCACCCTGCTCGACGAGATGGTCTACGAGAGCAACTCGGTCATCCCGGCGCGGCGGTTCATCAAGCCGCGGGTGGAGGTGGAACTGGCGTTCCTGCTGCGCGCGCCGCTGGCGGGACCGGATGTCTCGGTCAACGACGTGCTGAACGCGACCGACCGGGTCACGCCCGCGCTGGAGATCATCGACGCGCGCATCGAGCAGTTCGATCGGGAGACCGGCGCGCCGCGCAAGGTCTTCGACACCATCTCCGACAACGCCGCCAACGCAGGCATCGTGCTCGGCGGCTCGCCGGTGCGCCCGGACGAGGTGGACCTGCCCCGGGTGGGCGCGCTGATCTACCTCAACGGCATCGTGGAGGAATCCGGCCTGGCAGGCGCGGTGCTCGGTCATCCGGCCAACGGCGTCGCCTGGCTGGCCCGGCGCCTGCACCGCTACGGCGAGCGCCTGGAAGCGGGCCAGATCGTGCTCGCCGGGTCGTTCACCCGGCCGATCCCGATGACCGCGGGAGACGTGATCCACGCCGACTACGGCAGGCTCGGCGCCATCTCCTTCCGCCTGGCCTGACCTGCCCCACCCCCGCCCGAGCAAGAGGAGCACCACCGTCATGTCCATCACCCGGACGACCCCGCCCAACCGATTCAAGCAGCGGCTGGCCGCGGGCGAACAGCAGATCGGCCTGTGGACCGTGCTCGCCGACGGCTACACCGCCGAACTGCTGGCCGGGTGCGGCTACGACTGGCTGCTCATCGACGCCGAACACGGTCCCAACGATCTGCGCACCGTGCTCGCGCAATTGCAGGGCATCGCCGCGGCGGGCGCCCTGCTGGGCGAGCACGCCGCCGAC
>NZ_JARWRU010000300.1 GCF_029867845.1 Nocardia farcinica
GCGCTGACCTCGGCGCCGGCGGGGTTGGTAGGTTCGTGCGGTGCCGTCCGCCGATATCCCCGCTCGAGGTGACGATTCCGCGCGCGCCGAGACCACTGTCCCCGGCGCGGCCGACGCCGTGGCGCACGACGGCGGGGGAGCGGGGGAGAGCGTCGAGACCGTCGCGCGCGGGCAGGCCGCGCTGCTCGGCCCCGCCGAGGTGCGGACGCTGGCCGAACGCTTCGGCGTGCGGCCGACCAAGCAGCTCGGCCAGAACTTCGTGCACGACGCCAACACCGTCCGGCGCATCGTCGCCGCGGCGGGCGTTGGCCGCGACGATCTCGTGGTCGAGGTCGGCCCCGGCCTGGGCTCGCTCACGCTGGCCCTGCTCGACGTGGTCGACCGGGTGGTCGCCGTCGAGATCGACCCGGTGCTGGCCGAGCACCTGCCCGCCACCGTGGCCGACCGCGCGCCCACGCTCGCCGAGCGGCTGCACGTGGTGCGGGCCGACGCGCTGCGGGTCGCCGCGGCCGATCTGCCCGTCGAACCGACCGCGCTGGTGGCGAACCTGCCCTACAACGTGGCCGTCCCGGTGCTGCTGCATCTGCTGGCCGAACTGCCGAGCCTGCGGACCGCGCTGGTGATGGTCCAGGCCGAGGTGGCCGACCGGCTGGCCGCCGAACCCGGCAGCCGCGTCTACGGCGTGCCCAGTGTCAAGGCAGGCTTCTTCGGCACCGTGCGGCGCGCCGGCGCGATCGGCACCCAGGTCTTCTGGCCGGTCCCGCGCGTCGACTCCGGCCTGGTGCGCGTGCAGCGTTTCGCCGAAGCTCCGTGGCCGATCGACGAGGAGCACCGTCGCCGCGTCTTCGAGGTCGTCGACGCGGCCTTCGCCCAGCGCCGCAAGACCCTGCGCGCGGCGCTCGCGGGCTGGGCGGGCAGCACCGCCGAATCCGAGCGCAGGTTGCGCGCGGCCGGAATCGATCCCGCCGCCAGGGGGGAGACGCTCGACACCGCCGCCTTCGTGCGCCTCGCCGCACAGGGCTGAGCCGCGCGGCCGGACCTGGCTGCCGAGACGGGAACGGCTGCCGGGACGGGAACGGCTGCCGGGACGGGAACGGCTGCCGGGAAAGTGAGCGCCGCGACCGTGACAGTCGCGGCGATCGGTGTGTCGACGGCGCGCGGAGCGCTCAGAGGGCGACTTCGTACCCCGCCTCGTCCACGGCGGCGACGACATCGGCGTCGGCCAGTGGCGCCGTGCTCTCCACGCGCACCGCGCCGGCCGCCACGTCCACCGAGACGGCGGTGACCGCGTCGATCTTGCTCAGCTCGGCCTCGACCGCGCTCGCGCAGTGGCCGCAGGTCATGCCCTTGACGGTGTAGGTGGTGGTGGTCATCGTGGTGACTCCTCCCGGATCGATTGCCTCGGGCGGCCCGTCGGCCCGCCGATTCGAACATACCCCTAGGGGGTATTTGGGGCAAGTGTCGGCGGGGACGCTCGTGCCGGGCGGGTCACGGGCACACCGGTTAGGCTGTCCTCTCGTGCTGTCAGTTGTGCCGAGCCCGGTTGTCGTGCGCGCCCCGTCGAAGGTGAATCTGCATCTCGGCGTCGGTGACCTGCGCCCCGACGGGTACCACGATCTGACGACGGTCTTCCAGGCCCTCTCGCTGGGCGACGACCTGCGGATCTCGCCCGCCTCCGCGCTGACGGTCAAGGTGAACGGCGAGGGCGCGGCCGAGGTGCCCACCGACCGCACCAATCTGGTGTGGAAGGCCGCGGTCCGCCTGGCGCACATGGTCGGTCGCGCGCCGCTGGTGGAGATCGTCATCGACAAGGGCATCCCGGTCGCGGGGGGCATGGCGGGTGGCAGCGCCGACGCGGCCGCCACCCTGGTCGGGCTGAACGAGCTGTGGGACATGGGCCTCGACCGTGACGAATTGGCCGCGGTGGCGGCCGAACTCGGCAGCGACGTGCCCTTCGCCCTGCACGGCGGCACCGCGCTCGGCACCGGACGCGGCGAGCGGCTGCTTCCGGTGTTGTCGCGCAACACCTTCCACTGGGTGCTCGCCATCGCCAGGACCGGTCTGTCCACCCCCACCGTCTTCGCCGAACTGGACCGGTTGCGCGAGCAGGGCGAACCGCCGCGCCTCGGCGACCCGCAGGCCCTCATGCAGGCGCTGGCCGCGGGCGACCCGAGACAGCTCGCCCCGCTGCTCGGCAACGATCTACAGGCCGCCGCCGTGTCCCTCGCACCCGACCTGCGCCGCACCCTGCGCGCCGGGGTGGACGCCGGCGCGCTGGCCGGACTGGTCTCCGGTTCCGGCCCCACCTGCGCCTTCCTCTGCGAGAGCGCCGAGGCGGCGGTGTCCGTGGCCGCCGAGCTGGCGGGTGCGGGCGTGGCGCGCGCCATCCGCACCGCCAGCGGGCCGGTGCCGGGCGCCCGGGTCGTCGAGCCCGAGGACTGAGCCGCGCCCGGAGGCTCCGCCGACGGCCTCGGTAGGCTTGTCCGGTTCGGCGAGCCGCTGCCGCCCGGTCGGTCGTGGCGCCGTGGCCGTGTCGCGCGGGGAGGTCGTGCGGAACGGCGTTCCCCCAACACCGGTGAGTCGGAAGGTTCCATGTCCAACCTGATCAACCTCGAGCAGGTCTCCAAGAGCTTCGGGATCACCCCGCTGCTCGACGGCGTCTCCCTCGGCGTGCACGCGGGCGAGCGCATCGGCGTCGTCGGCCTCAACGGCGGTGGCAAGACCACGCTGCTCGAGGTGCTCACCGGCCTCGAGGAGCCCGACTCCGGGCGGGTCAGCCGGGTCGGCGGGCTGCGCATGGCCGTGGTCACCCAGCGCGGCGTGCTGCCCGACGGCGCCACCGTCGGCGAGGTGGTGCTTGCCGGGCTCACCGACGACACGGTGAGCGGCTCGCTGGCCGAGCACGAATGGGCCGCCGACTCCCGGGTGCGCTCGGTGCTGGAGGGCATCGGCATCCAGGATCTCGGCCTGGACACCCCCGTCACGAACCTCTCCGGCGGCGAGCGCCGCCGGGTCGCGCTGGCCGCGGCCCTGGTCCGCGATCTCGACCTGCTCGTGCTCGACGAGCCGACCAACCACCTCGACGTCGAGGGCGTGCAGTGGCTGGCCCGCCACCTGCTCGACCGCCGCAGCGCGCTGGTGGTCGTCACCCACGACCGCTGGTTCCTCGACACCGTCGCCACCCGCACCTGGGAGGTCGTCGGCGGCAAGGTGGAGACCTACGAGGGCGGGTACGGCGACTGGATCTTCGCCCGCGCCGAACGCGCCCGCCAGGCCGACGCAACCGAGGCGCGCAGGCGCAATCTGGCCCGCAAGGAGCTGGCCTGGCTGCGCCGCGGCCCGCAGGCCCGCACCTCCAAGCCGCGCTACCGGGTGGAGGCCGCCGAGGCGCTGATCGCCGACGTGCCGGAGCCGCGCGACAGCGTGAGCCTGGCCTCCTTCGCCCGCAAGCGTCTCGGCCGGGTGGTGGTCGAACTCGAGGACGTCACCCTCACCACCCCGGACGGCCGCGAGCTGGTCCGCGATCTCACCTGGCGGCTCGCGCCGGGCGAGCGGGCCGGTCTGGTCGGCGTCAACGGCTCGGGCAAGACCACCCTGCTGCGCGCGCTGGCCGGTGACACGGACCCCGTCGAGGGCAAGCGGATCCAGGGGCAGACCGTCCGCATCGGCTGGCTGCGCCAGGAACTCGACGATCTGCCCACCGACATGCGCGTGCTGGAGGCCGTGCAGGAGGTCGCGCAGCGGATCGTGCTGGGCGACAAGGAGATCTCGGCCGGTCAGCTGGCCGAGCGGCTCGGGTTCAGCCCGGCCCGCCAGCGCACCCCGGTCGGTGACCTGTCCGGCGGCGAGCGCCGCAGGCTCCAGCTGACCCGCATCCTCATGTCCGAGCCCAACGTGCTGCTGCTCGACGAGCCGACCAACGACCTGGACATCGACACCCTCCAGCAGCTGGAGGACCTGCTCGACAACTGGGCGGGCACCCTGGTGGTCATCAGCCACGACCGCTACCTGATCGAGCGGGTCTGCGACACCACCTGGGCGCTGTTCGGCGACGGCAAGCTGACCAACCTGCCCGGCGGCATCGAGGAG
>NZ_JARWRU010000301.1 GCF_029867845.1 Nocardia farcinica
CCCGCCCCGACGGTGGTTTCGTGCTGGCGGTGGAGGGTGCGGACGGTGCGGGCAACGCGCTGGTCTTCATCGGGGCGGACGGTGCTGTCGAGCGTCGGGTGACCCTGCCCGCCGAACTGGCGGCCGGGCTGGGCGGTCAGGGCTTGGAGGGCGTCGCGGTCGACGGCGACGCGGTGTGGGCGGTGCTGCAGCGGGAGGTGAAGACCGACCCGAAGGGCGTCGCCAGGATCGGCCGCTACACGCCGGCCGACGACCGCTGGGAGTGGTTCGGCTACCGACTGGAGAGCACCACCGCCGAGGGCGACTGGATCGGGTTGTCGGAGATCGCCGTCCACGACGGTGCGCTGCTCGTCCTCGAGCGCGACAAGCTGAACGGCCCCGATGCCCGGGTGAAGGCGATCTACCGGGTGGAACCGCCCACCGAGGCCGGTGCTGTCGACGCGCAGGCGCCGAAGGTGCTGCCCAAGAGGCTCGTTCGCGATCTGCTCCCCGACCTCGCGGCGGGCAACGGGTACGTCCAGGAGAAGGTCGAAGGGATGACGGTCGGCGGCAACGGACGGCTGTACGTGGTCACCGACAACGACGGGCTCGACGACGCCAACGGCGAGACGGTCTTCCTCGACCTCGGCCCGGCGTCGGAGGCGCTCGGCGGCTGAGCCGGGTCGCCGAGCCCGCTCGCCCGGTGACCGGCTCCCGGCCGGTCAGTCCTCCACGTGGTTGTCCGGATAGGCGGTGACGGCGAGGAAGCGGATGGGCAGACGGACCAGTTCGTTCGGCCCGTGGATGCCCTCGCCGTCCAGCAGCAGCGAATCGCCCGGTCGCAGCGTGTATTCCGCGTCGCCGTGGCCGTAGACCATGACGCCCTCGAGCATGTAGAGCAGCTCGGTGCCCGCGTGCTGGAAGCGGGGGAACACCTCGCTGGCATTGGTCAGCGTCACCAGCACCGGCTCGTGTCGTTTGTGTTGCCCGCGCAGCGAGCCGAGCAGTTCGTAGTGGTGGCCGATGCGGGTGCCCCGGCCGACGATCACCGCGCCGCTGCCCGCCGGCACGTAGACGGCCTCGCGGGCGGTGTCGGCCCCGCGGAACAGCGAGGTCACCGGTACGTCGAGCCCGGCGGCCAGGCGCGCGAGCGTGGAAAGGCTGCAGGAGGTCTGCGCGTTCTCGATCTTGGACAGCATGGCCTTGGAGATGCCGACCTTGGCGGCCATCTCGCCCACCGACATGCCACCCGCCCGCCGCAGCGCCCGCACCTGCCTGGCGATGGCGGCCTCCAGATCCCCGCCGGTCGGCGGCTCGCCGATCACCTCCCGCTGGACGGGAGCCGGATCGCCGGTGTCGTGGTGCACACGGGCCTGTGCGGACTCTGCCATGTCACTATCGTAGTCGGGGTTTCCTCACAGTGAACACTCGGCGGAGTGTGAGCTGTGCCCGCCACGGTGTCACCACGCCCGCACCTCCCAGGGCCGGTCCAGATCGCCGTACCGCGCCCGCGCGCTGTCGAGAAAGCCCGCCAGCGCGATCGATCCGTCCGGCATCCGCAGCCGGGGCGGCGGTCGCATGGGCAGCGCGGCGCCCGCGATGAGCGCGCCCGCCGTGGCGTGGGCGGGCGCCTCGGGGGGGGCGGGGCTGCCCGGGGCCCCCCGCCGGGCCGGGGCGGCGGGCGCCCCGGCGGGGGAGTGGGGGGGCCCGGCGGGCCGGTGATG
>NZ_JARWRU010000302.1 GCF_029867845.1 Nocardia farcinica
GATGCTCGAGGAGCAGGCATGGCTGCCAGTGCGTTCCGCGCGATGATGCCCCGCGCCGAGGTGATCGCCGAACGATTGCCGCGAGGAGTGGTCGTCCTGATCGGCGCGCTCGCGATCGTCGTCGGCCTGCTGCTGGTGGTCCGCCCGCTCACCGCGCTGACGGCGGTGGCGCTGCTGATCGCGGCGGGCTGCGTGGTGACCGGTGTGGGCGAGCTGCTGTTGCCGCGACGGCCGGGCCGCCTGGCGACCGCGCTCGGGGCGGGCTGGATTCTCGTCGGTCTGGCGGTGCTGGTGCAGCTCGGGCCCGCGATCGACCTGCTGCCCCGGTTCGTGGCGGCCGCGCTGGTGGTCGGCGGCCTGATCCGGTTGGCGGGAGTGCGCGCGGGCACGATCGAGGACCGGGCAGTGGCTTGCCTGCTGGGCGCGGCGGAGATCGTGCTCGGCGTGCTCGCCTGGCTGTGGCCGGATGTGACGCTGCTGGTGGTGGCGGTGCTGTTCGGCATCCGCACGGTGGCACTCGGCGCGGGCCTGCTGTGGGCGGCACGGCCGGGAGAACGCACCGCCCGCGAACCGGCCGCGCCGAGCACGCCGACTCGCATCGGCCGGGTGGTGGCAGCCGGCCTGGCGCTGGTGCTGGCGATCGCCGTCGCCGGGGTGAGCGCGCACCTGCGCACCTCGGCGCCGCGCACCGAGGACTTCTACTCCGCCCCGGACGGCGTTCCACCCGAGCCGGGCGAACTCGTGCGCGCCGAGCCGTTCGACCGTGGCGACATCCCGCCGCAGGCCCGCGCCTGGCGCATCCTCTACTCCACCAGCGACGCGCACGGTCAGCCGGCGCTTGCCAGCGGTCTGGTGCTGGTCCCGCGCGAGGCACCCGACGATCCGCTTCCCGTGGTCGCGTGGGCGCACGGCACCACCGGCTTCGCCACCGGCTGCGCGCCCACGCTGCTGCCCGAGCCGCTGGCCGCCGGTGCGCTGCCCGCCCTGCCGCAGCTGCTCGCCGAGGGGTGGGCGCTGGTCGCCACCGACTACACCGGCCTCGGCACCGCGGGACCGCATCCGTTTCTGATCGGGCACGGCGAGGCGACCTCGGTGCTCGACGCCGTGCGCGCCGCCCACCAGCTGCCCGACCTCGACCTCGCCGAGCGCACCGTCGTGTGGGGGCACTCCCAGGGCGGGCACGCCGCGCTGTGGACCGGCATCCTCGCCCCCGGCTACGCGCCGGACGCGCACGTGGTGGCGGTGGCCTCGATGGCGCCGGCCAGCGACGGTCCCGCGCTGGTGCGGCACCTGCCCGAGGTGACCGGCGGCTCGGTGTTCGCCTCCTACGTGGTGGCCGCCTACACCGCGATCTACCCGGATGTGACTTTCGATCGGTACATCATTCCGGCGGCGCGCACCCTGGTCCGCGACATGAGCGCCCGCTGCCTGTCCGAGCCCGGTGTGCTGGTCTCGGTGCTCAGCGCGCTGTCCATCGACCGGGACCGCCCGATCTTCGCCGTCGATCCGCTCGACGGGCCGTTCGGCGACCGGTTGCGCGAGAACACGCCCGCCGGTCCGCTCACGGTGCCGCTGCTGCTCGCCCAGGGCGCCTCGGACCCGCTCATCACCCAGGCCGTGCAGGACAGCTACGCGGCCGACCGGTGCGCGGCGGGCTGGAACGTCGACTACCGCGTCTACCCCAAGCGCGACCACCTCGGCGTGGTGGCGGCGGACTCCCCGCTCGTGCCCGAGCTCATCACCTGGACCAGGGCTCGCTTCGCCGACCGCCCGCAGACCCCGAACTGCCCGGGCTGAGCGGGCTTCCCGAACCGAACCGAACCGAACCGGACCGGCAGCGGGCGGGCGGGCGGGCGCCGGACTAGCGCCGGGTGAGGACGGCGGTGACGAGTGCCCGCAGATGCTCGGCCGCGGCCCCGGGTTCCAGGTCGGCCTCGTGCCGCAGCGTGTACCAGGTGGTGACGTTGAGCACCGTCGCCAGCAGCGTCACGACCTGCTCGCGGTCGGCGTCCTCGGCCGCCCGGAGCTGCGGCGCGAACACCCGCTCGATCCACTCGCGGTGCGCGCGACGGCCGCCCGCCACCACCGACATCAGTTCCGGTATGCGGTCGGCCAGCACCACCAGCCGCCAGGTGCCGATCCCGGTCCGCTCGTAGTCGCGCGTCACGGTCTCGATCACCGAGTCCACCTGGCCGGGGATCGCCCGGTCGCGCTCGGCGACGATCGCGGGGGCGGCGCGCTCGGCGAGGGCGGCGGTGTAGAGCCCGATCTTGTTGCCGAAGTGGTTGACCACCGTCTGCTGGGAGACGCCCGCCTCGGCCGCGACGTCGGCCAGGGTCACCTCGTCGTACCAGGCGTCACCGAAGCGGGCGACGGCGGCGTCGAGGATCGCCTCCCTGGTCTGCTCCCGTGCCCTGCCGCGGGCCGACATGTCGTAGCGGCGGGTCGCCATCGACGCCTCCTTCCCCTACCGGGCCGCCACGGACCCGATTTGATTTGTGCTTGACACAATTGAATTTAGTCTCATACTAACAGAAACCGTCCACCGCCACCGGAGTCCCCCATGAGCCGTTTCCTCGTCTACACCGCCCCCGCCACCGGCCACGTCCTGCCGCTGGTCCCCGGCCTGCTCGAACTGCGCCGCCGCGGCCACCTGGTGCACGTGCGCACCCTGCCCGAACTGACCGGCACGCTGCGCGAGGCCGGCTTGGAGACCTCTGCGCTCGATCCCGCCGTCACCGGCGCCGAGGTCACCGACTACCGCGCGAAGGGTTCCGCCGAGCGACTGCACAGCGGGCAGACCGACCTGGTGCGCCGCGGCCGGTTCGACGGCCCCGATTTCGACGCCGCCGTCGCCGCTTTCGGACCCGACGCGGTGCTCGTCGACGCCATCGCCTACGGCGCGCAGACCAGAGCCGAGGCACTGCCGCTGCCCAGCGCGCTGGTGCTGCCCTCGGTGCTGCCCTGGCCGGGCCGCGGCATACCGCCCTACGGACTCGGCCTGCGACCGCGCACCGACGCCCTTGGCCGCGTGCGCGACGCCGTGCTCTGGCGGGCGGTCGTGCGCATGTTCGGCAAGGCCATGCTGCCCGGCCTCAACGAGCTGCGCCGGGCCTGCGGCCTGCCCGAGTTCACCTCCCCGCTCGACCAGTACGGCAGGCACGACGCGGTGCTCGTGCTCACCGGGCAACCGCTGGAGTACCCGCGCACCGACCTGCCCGGCCACATCCACTTCGTCGGCGCCCAGCCGTGGGACCCGCCCGCCGAGCGCCCCGCCTACCTCGACGAACCCGGCGATCCGTGGATCCTGGTCACCTGCTCCACCGACTACCAGGGCGACGAGGACCTGGCGGTCACCGCGGCCGAGGCGCTGCGCGACCAGCCGGTGCGCGTGCTCATCACCCTCGCCGACGCCTACGACACCACCCCGCTGCGCAGCGGAGGCAACATCCGGGTGGAACGCTTCGTCCCGCACGGGCACGCGCTCGACCACTGCGCGGCGGTCGTCAGCCACGGCGGCTTCGGCATCGTCTCCAAGGCGATGGCGGCGGGCGTGCCCAGCGTGGTCGTCCCCTACGGCCGCGACCAGCCCGAGATCGCCCGGCGCGTCACCGAAGCGGGCGCGGGCGTCACCCTGCGGCCCGGCAAGCTGACCCCCGCCGCCCTGCGCGCCGCGGTGCGGCGAGCACGCGCGCTCACACCGGCCGCCAGGGCCGCGGCGGCCACCCTGCGCGCGCACAGCGGCCCCGCGCTCTTCGCCGATGCCGCCGAATCGCTCGTCGCCCCGAAGGAGGACGGGTCCGAGAACCCCGCCCGAGACGGGCGGGCCCTCGCACCGGGCGGCTGATCGCGCGGACGCTCCGCCGGCGAACTTCCGGCGGCCGCCGCGGGGACTGCGCCGGGCCGCCCCGCCGGTCCGGTGTCGGCCCGATCGCCGGACTACTCGAGCTCGCCCTCGGTCTCCAGGTACACCTGGCGCAGCCGCTCCAGCGTCTGCTGCTCGGGCGCGGCCCACATGCCGCGTTCGGCGGCCTCGAGCAGCCGTTCGGCGATGCCGTGCAGCGCCCACGGATTCGACTGCTCCATGAACTTGCGGTTGGTCTCGTCGAAGACGTAGCTCTCGCTGAGCTTCTCGTACATCCAGTCGGCGACCACGTCGGTGGTGGCGTCGTAGCCGAACAGATAGTCGACGGTGGCGGCCATCTCGAAGGCGCCTTTGTAGCCGTGCCTGCGCATGGCCTCGAGCCAGCGCGGGTTGACCACGCGGGCGCGGAACACGCGGGTGGTCTCCTCGGAGAGGGTGCGGGTGCGCACGGCGTCGGGGCGGGTGCTGTCGCCGATATAGGCCTGCGGATTCTTGCCGGTCAGCGCGCGCACGGTGGCGACCATGCCGCCGTGGTACTGGAAGTAGTCGTCGGAGTCGGCGATGTCGTGCTCGCGGGTGTCGGTGTTCTTGGCCGCCACCGCGATCCGGCGGTAGGCGCTGCGCATGTCCTCGGCGGCGGGAGCGCCGTCGAGGTCGCGGCCGTAGGCGAACCCGCCCCAGGCGGTGTACACCTGCGCCAGGTCCTCGTCGCCGCGCCAGTTCTTCGAGTCGATGAGCTGGAGCAGGCCGGCGCCGTAGGTGCCAGGCTTGGAGCCGAAGATGCGGGTGGTGGCGCGGCGCTCGTCGCCGTGCTCGGCCAGATCCGACAGCGTGTGCGCGCGCACGTAGTTCGACTCGGCGGGCTCGTCCAGACCGGCGACGAGCCGCACCGCGTCGTCGAGCAGGGCGAGCACGTGCGGGAAGGCGTCGCGGAAGAAGCCGCTGATGCGGACGGTGACGTCGATGCGGGGGCGGCCCAGCTCCTCGAGTGAGATCACCTCGAGGGTGGTGACGCGGCGGCTGGCCTCGTCCCACACCGGCCGCACGCCGTGCAGCGCCAGCACCTCGGCGATGTCGTCGCCCGCGGTGCGCATGGCGGAGGTGCCCCACACCGACAGTCCCACCGAGCGCGGGTATCCGCCCTGGTCGTCGAGGTAGCGGCGCAGCAGCGAGTCGGCCACGGCCTGACCGGTCTCCCAGGCCAGTCGCGAGGGCACGGCCTTCGGGTCGACGGAGTAGAAGTTGCGGCCGGTGGGCAGCACGTTGATCAGGCCGCGCAGCGGGGAGCCGCTGGGACCCGCGGGGATGAAGCCGCCGTTCAGCGCGTGCAGGACACGCTCGATTTCGACGCCGGTGCCGCGCAGGCGGGGCACCACCTCGGTGGCGGCGAAACGCAGGACGTCGGCCACGGATTCGCGGTCGCCGCCCCGGTCGCCGAACAGCTGACCGGCGAAGCGCTCGACCAGCCCGTCCACCGCCCCGGGCGCCCAATCGGCCGCCTGCAAGGCGGTCACCAGTTCGCGGGCCCGCTCCTCGACGGCGTCCACGCGCTCGCGGGTCTCCGAGCCGTCCTCGGCCAGGCCGAGGGCCTCGCGCAGGCCGGGCACCGTCTGCTCGCCGCCCCACAGCTGGCGGGCGCGCAGCATGGCCAGCACCAGATCGACCTCGGACTCCCCGGCCGGGGCCTGGCCGAGGATGTGCAGGCCGTCGCGGATCTGCACGTCCTTGATCTCGCACAGCCAGCCGTCGACGTGCAGCAGCATGTCGTCGAAGGTGTCCTCGTCGGGACGCTCGGCCAAGCCGAGATCGTGGTCCATCTTCGCCGCCCGCATGAGCGTCCAGATCTGCTGGCGGATGGCGGGCAGCTTGGCCGGGTCGAGAGCGGAGATGTTGGCGTGCTCGTCGAGCAACTGCTCGAGACGGGAGATGTCGCCGTAGGTCTCCGCGCGCGCCATCGGCGGGATGAGGTGGTCGACCAGGGTGGCGTGGGCGCGGCGCTTGGCCTGGGTGCCCTCGCCGGGATCGTTGACCAGGAACGGGTAGATCAGCGGCAGGTCGCCGAGGGCGGCGTCGGTGCCGCAGGCCGCGGACATGCCGAGGGTCTTGCCGGGCAGCCACTCCAGGTTCCCGTGCTTGCCGATGTGCACCATGGCGTCGGCGCCGAAACCGCCCTGCTCGGCGGGCACGGCCAGCCAGCGGTAGGCGGCCAGGTAGTGGTGGCTCGGCGGCAGGTCGGGGTCGTGGTAGATGGCGACCGGGTTCTCGCCGAACCCGCGCGGCGGCTGCACCATCAACACCACATTGCCGAAACGCAGTGCGGCGATGACGATTTCGCCCCGCGGATCGGCGGAGCGGTCGACATAGAGTTCGCCCGGCGGCGGGCCCCACGCCTCGACCACGGCTTCGCGCAGCTCGGCGGGCAGAGTGTCGAACCATGCGGTGTAGGTGGCGGCGGAGATGCGGATCGGGTTGCCCTCGAGCTGTTCGGCGGTCAGCCAGTCGGGATCCTGACCGCCCGCGGCGATGAGGGCGTGCACGAGGGCGTCGCCGTCGTGTTCCTCGAGGCCGGGCACCTCTCCCGGTGCGCCGAGATCGTAACCGGCGCGGCGCAATTCGTGCAGCAGGGCGATGGTGCTGGCGGGGGTGTCCAGGCCGACGGCGTTGCCGATGCGGGCGTGCTTGGTCGGGTAGGCCGAGAGCATGAGCGCCAGCCGCTTGTCGGCGGCGGGGATGTGGCGCAGACGCGCGTGCCGCACCGCGATGCCCGCCACGCGAGCGGCCCGCTCCGGGTCCGGGACGTAGGTGGACAGGCCGTCGTCGTCGAACTCCTTGAACGAGAACGGCACCGTGATGATGCGGCCGTCGAACTCCGGCACCGCGACCTGGGTGGCCACGTCCAGCGGGGACAGGCCGTCGTCGTTGTCCTCCCACTGGGTGCGCGAACCGGTCAGACACAGCCCTTGCAGGATCGGCACATCCAGCGCGGCGAGCGCGGCCACGTCCCAGGCCTCGTCGTCGCCGCCCGCCGAGGCGGTGGCGGGCTTGGTGCCGCCCGCGGCGAGCACCGTCACCACCAGGGCGTCGGCCTGCCCGAGGGTGGCGAGCAGTCCCGGTTCGGCGGTGCGCAGCGAGGCACAGTACAGCGGCAGCGGGGGGGCCCCCCCCCCCGCCCCCCCCGGGGGGGCGCCGCCCCGGGGGGGGGGCCCCCCCCCGGGGGGGGGGGGGCCCGGCGCCCCCTTCAACCCCCCCGGGGGGCGCCCCCCCGCGTCCTCCACGGCCCGGCACAGCGCGTCGACGTAGCCG
>NZ_JARWRU010000303.1 GCF_029867845.1 Nocardia farcinica
GGGGGCGGGGTTCGGGCGTGTGTGTGTCTGGGCCGTCCGCCCCCGCACCCCCCCCAGCCAAACGCCACCCCGGCGACGGGTCGTCACTCGGAGACGACCGGCGTGTTCTGGTTCGCCGTCAGCAGCCAGTGTCCGTGCTCCTCGGTCATCACGTACATCGGCGAGCCCTCGCTCTGCAGGACGCCCTCGGTGGAGTGGTAGCGCTGGCGCACCTGCACCGCCGCGACGTCGGGGCGCAGGAACAAGACGTGCTCGACCTCGTAGGTGGCCGATCCGTTGGCCGTCGCCCCCGGCAGCACGGTGGCGGTGAACTCGGCGATCGCCGCGCGGCCGAACAGCCGCTTGCCCGCTCCGGTGGTCCAGAGGGCGTCCTCGCGGAACAGCGCGACGAAGCCGTCGACGTCCTCCTCGCGTTGCACCCGGTCGACGGTGGCCACGACGGCCCTGATGCGGGCCAGGGCGGTTTCTGGATCGGCGGGCAGCTGCCCGGCGACATTCGCTTCGGTGATCATGCGATCAGCATGTGACCTCACCTTTAGTTGAGGTCAAGTGGGCCGACCGGGCGAAACGGGCGAACCGACCGCCCGGTCGTACGGGGACTGCTATGACTGTCGTCACAATCGCGCCGCGGAACCAGGGGATTTCCCGCGTCCGGGCGGGAAATACTGGTCCGAGGGTCCGAACGGCCCGTTTTACATGGCACAATGGTCCCCATGCGCGCATCAGGACTCCGACTTGTGGCACGTCGCCACGTCGATTACAAGCGCGTCTGCAGCGCTGGCTGTCTGCCCTGTCTGTGAACAGGTAGATCAGCGAGCGTCCATTCCGGTTCTCGAACGAATCCGTCCGAGCGCAACCCTCCGCTGACAACCGCGGGCGTGGGTCAGTCCCTCGCGCCCTGAATACGGATGTTCCACCCACCCCAGCAGGAGCGACCCCCATGACGTCGAGCACCGACGCCGTTCAGTCCGAGGCCGTGAAGCCCAAGCCGACCCGAGCCCGCACCGGCAAGCCGGTGCGCCGCCGCTCGGAGGGCCAGTGGGCGCTCGGCTACCGCGAGCCGCTCAACCCCAACGAGCAGAGCAAGAAGGACGACAACCCGCTCAACGTCCGCGCCCGGATCGAGAACATCTACGCGAAGAACGGGTTCGACAGCATCGACAAGGCCGACCTGCGCGGCCGCTTCCGCTGGTGGGGTCTCTACACCCAACGCGAGCAGGGCTACGACGGCACCTTCACCGGCGACGAGAACATCGACCTGCTCGAGGCCAGGTATTTCATGATGCGGGTGCGCTGCGACGGCGGCGCGCTGAACGCGGCCCAGCTGCGCACCATCGGGCAGATCTCCACCGAGTTCGCCCGCGACACCGCCGACCTGTCCGACCGCGAGAACGTCCAGTACCACTGGATCGAGATCGAGAACGTGCCGGAGATCTGGCGGCGGCTGGAAGAGGTCGGCCTGCACACCACCGAGGCCTGCGGCGACTGCCCGCGCGTGATCCTCGGCTCCCCGCTGGCCGGTGAGTCGCTCGACGAGATCATCGACCCCACCTGGGCGATCGAGGAGATCGTGCGCCGCTACATCGGCGACAAGCGCTACTCGAACCTGCCGCGCAAGTTCAAGACCGCCATCTCCGGCCAGCAGGACGTGGTGCACGAGATCAACGACGTCGCCTTCGTCGGCGTCGAGCATCCCGAGCACGGCCCCGGCCTGGACCTGTGGGTCGGCGGCGGCCTGTCCACCAATCCGATGCTGGCCCAGCGCCTCGGCGCGTGGGTGCCGCTCGAGGAGGTGCCCGAGGTGTGGGAGGCCGTCGTCGCGCTGTTCCGCGACTACGGCTACCGTCGCCTGCGCACCAAGGCGCGGCTGAAGTTCCTGGTCAAGGACTGGGGCGTGGAGAAGTTCCGCGAGGTGCTCGAGGAGAAGTACCTGGGACGCAAGCTGATCGACGGGCCGGCGCCGGACAAGCCTGCCAGGCCCATCGACCACGTGGGCGTGCAGCGACTGCGCAACGGCCTGAACGCGGTCGGCTTCTCCCCCATCGCGGGCCGCGTGTCGGGCACCGTGCTCACCCGGGTGGCCGACGCCGCCGAGCGCATCGGCTCCGACCGCATCCGCTTCACCCCCTACCAGAAGCTGATCGTGCTCGACGTCGCCGACGACAAGGTCGACGAGCTGGTCGCCGAGCTGGAACCGCTCGGCCTGCACGCGCGTCCTTCGGTGTGGCGGCGCAATCTGCTGGCCTGCAGCGGCATCGAGTTCTGCAAGCTGTCCTTCGTCGAGACCCGCAAGCGCTCGCAGGTGCTCGCGCCGGAACTCGAGCAGCGGCTGGCCGACATCAACGCCGAGCTGGACGTGCCGATCACGATCAACATCAACGGCTGCCCGAATTCCTGCGGCCGCTCGCAGATCGCCGATATCGGCTTCAAGGGCCAGCTCGTCGACGACGGCACCGGCAACCAGGTGGAGGGCTTCCAGGTGCACCTGGGCGGCAGCCTCGGCCTGGACAGCGGTTTCGGCCGCAAGCTGCGCCAGCACAAGGTGACCAGCGCCGAGCTCGGTGACTACATCGAGCGCGTGGTGCGCAATTTCGTCAAGAACCGGGACGGCGACGAGCGCTTCGCGCAGTGGGCCGTCCGCGCCGAGGAAGCGGACCTGCGCTGACGCGCGGGCAGCGGATCACATGGTGACGGGAGATCAACTGTGACAACCAGAGTCGTCGACAGGCTGTCCGAGGACGAGTTGCGCGCGCTCGCCGAGCGCGGCGCCGCCGAACACGGCCCCCACGCCACGGCCACCG
>NZ_JARWRU010000304.1 GCF_029867845.1 Nocardia farcinica
TTATTTTTTTTACTCCTCTTGAGGTCTTCCTAGCTGTCTTGATGTGTCTCGTGGGCGCGGAGTTGTGTTTTAGTCTCAGGTGTGTGCTGGACGGGGGGTCGCGGCCGGGTGCGGGCCGCGACGGGCAGGCTCCCTCTAGACTCGGGGTGTGTCCACCTTCGACCCCCCTGATGCCCCGACCGGCGGCAGGCGGGCGCGCTGGCAGCCACACAACGAGAGCCGCCGCGAGCGCATCATCGAAGCGCTGATCGAACTGCTCGAGCAGACCCCACCCGGCGCCGAGGTGCCCGTGCAGCGGATCACCGAACGCTCCGATCTCGCGAAATCGGTCGTCTACCGCCAGTTCTCCGGCCGTGAGGAGCTGGACCGGCGGACCAGGACGGCCATCGCCGACCGGTTCGCCGCGACGCTGTCCTCCGCCCTGGACGTCTCCTCCGGTTCGGTCGACGAGATCCTGCACCGCACCATCGCGGTGGTCGTCGACTGGATCGACCAGCACGCGAGCCTCTACGAATTCCTCCGTCGCGGTCCGGCCTACGGCGATCCCGACGACGTGGACGGCATCAGCAGCCTCAAGGACCGGATCGCTGCCGACACCCGCACCCTCGTGACCGAACTGGCCGGCGTGGTCGGCGTGGTGGACGAACCGGTGGTCGACACGATGACCTTCGCCATCGTGTCCATGACCGAGGCGACGGTGACCCGCTGGGTCCGCGGCCCCCGGCGCGCGCTGAGCAGGGAGCGGCTGGTCGGCGAGCTCGCCGGATACGCCTGGAGCGTGCTCGACGGGGCCGCGCGGGCGCAGGGCCTCGACATCGACCCGCACGAGCCGCTGCTGGCGGCGCTCACCCGGCGCAAGGGGGGTGGGGCGCCCCCCAGAAGAGCCGGGCGGCGCCGGGCGAGCGCGGGCTCAGGCGATCCCGCGGATCGGTTCGCCCCGGTGCCGGGACGGCTCGCCGTCGATGTGCAGCAGCGACCACAGTCTCTTCGCGACCGGGGTCATCAGGCCGAGATCGTCGGCGAGCTTGCGCACGTCGCCGAAGTAGCCGGACAGGATGCGACGGGAGTGCGGCGCACGCCAGAACGCCTCGGCGAACACCTCGCGCGGGATGTCGAAGCGGCGGGCGAACGAGCGCGGGGGCACCATGATCTCGCCGACCAGCCAGCGCATGACCAGCGGGAACGCCGCCGCGGCCACCGCACGGCCCGCCGGGGACAGCTGCGGTACGTGCGCCTCGAGGAATTTGTCGGCGAAGCTGATGTGGCGGGCTTCCTCGGCGATGTGGATCTGCATGGTGCGCCGTACGGCGGGCGGGATGTTCGCGCCCTCCCGCAGCAGCGCCTTCTGGTAGTGGTCGATGGGTTCCTCGCCGCCGAGGATGCCGATGAACAGGATGACCGGGGCGAAACCGCCCGCGACGCCGATGAA
>NZ_JARWRU010000305.1 GCF_029867845.1 Nocardia farcinica
CTCCTGCGCTTCGGCCGCGGCGGCTTCGGGGCCGCCGCGGTGCGCACCGGCGTGCCGATCATCCCGTGCTCGATCGTCGGCTCCGAGGAGATCTATCCCAAGCTGGCCGATCTCAAGCCGCTGGCGCGCCTGCTCGGCCTGCCCTACTTCCCGGTCACCCCGACCTTCCCGCACCTGGGCGTGCTCGGCGCGGTGCCGCTGCCGTCGAAGTGGTACATCGAGTTCGGCGAGCCGATCCCGACCACCGGCTACGACCCCTCCGACGCCGAGGACCCGATGACCATGTTCGAGGTCACCGACCAGGTGCGCGAAACGATCCAGCACACCCTCTACAAGCTGCTGACCAAGCGGCGCAATCCGTTCACCGGGTAGCGGCGACTCAGATGTGGTCGCGGCGGCGGGTGATGGCCGCCGCCACCGCGCCGCCCGCCGCGCCCAGCGCCAACGCGGTCGGCACGCCGATCTTGGCGGCCTTGCGGCCGGTGCGGAAGTCGCGGATCTCCCAGCCCCGGTTCTTGGCGACCTCGCGCAGGTCGGCGTCGGGATTGATGGCCACCGGGGTGCCGACCAGCGAGAGCATCGGCACGTCGTTGTGACTGTCGGAGTAGGCCGCGCAGCGCTTGAGGTTCAGGCCCTCGCGGATGGCCAGCGCGCGCACCGCGTGCGCCTTGCCGAGCCCGTGCAGGATGTCGCCGACCAGGCGGCCGGTGAACTTGCCGTCCACGCTCTCGGCGACCGTGCCGAGCGCGCCGGTGAGCCCGAGCCGCTTGGCGATCACCTGCGCCAGCTCCACCGGCGTCGCGGTGACCAGCCACACCTGCTGGCCGGCGTCCAGGTGCATCTGCGCCAGCGCGCGGGTGCCCGGCCAGATCTTGTCGGCGATGATCTCGTCGTAGATCTCCTCGCCGAGTGCGGCCAGTTCGGCGGTGGAGCGTCCGGCGATGAAGGCCAGCGCCTTCTCCTTGCCGGAAGCCATGTCGCTGCTGCTCTCCTTGCCGGTGACCCGGAACTTCACCTGCTTCCACGCCACGTCGAGCAGATCGGTGGTCTTGAAGTACTTGCGCGCGGCCAGACCGCGGGCGAAGTGCACGATCGAGGCGCCCTGCACCATGGTGTTGTCCACGTCGAAGAACGCGGCGGCGGTCAGATCGCGCGGCACCTCGGGGCGCTCGCCGCCCCCGGCGATCTCGGACTCGTGCAGCGACAGCGCCGCGTCCGCGCTGGCCTCACCGGCGACATTGGCGCGCAGTTCCTCCTCGCTCGGCCCGAAGGGGCTGCGGGAGATGCGCGAGAGCTGCTCCTGCAGGTTCTGACCGAGCGGCCCCAGGTTCCAGCGCACCGGCAGCTCGCCGAAGCGGCCCGCGACGAAACCCGACCTGCCCACCTTCGATCGTTCCGGCACCACAACCTCCGCCCGTTCGCGCGAACCCTGTGTCCACACTAGTGTCGAACACTCGCCGCCCACGATTTAATAGCCGCCATGACAGATTCCACGGAAAACGGCGCGCGGCGAGACGGAACGGGTGCGGCTCACACTGTGACTTTGCTGACTCGGGCGGGCTGCCTTATGTGTGACAC
>NZ_JARWRU010000306.1 GCF_029867845.1 Nocardia farcinica
GGGGCCCTTCGGGACAACCGCCGGAACGGCGTGGAGACCGCACTGCAGAACGAGCCCGGGGCCGACGGCCACTCGACCACCCTGTTCTTCCCCGCCGCCGACCACGACGGCGAGGTCGTCGGGGGACTCCGGGCGCAGGGGCCCTACGCGGGGGCCGAGCAGGCGCACGGGCTGGCGGCCTGGGCGGGCGAGCCGGGCGAGGACGTGCTGCGCGCGATGATCGACGCCCGCGCCCCCGAGGGGGTGGTCGAGGTCAAGGCGGTCTGGGTGGACCGCTCGGCCGCGCATCGCGCCGCGCTGGGCGCCGCGGTCGCGCGGTGCGCCGTGCACGCCGCCTGGCTGCTCGGCGCCCGCTGGAGCTTCGCCACCTCCGCCGGGCACGGCATCGAGCGCTACCGCTCCAGCGGCGCCCGCGTCGCCGAGGAGGTCGAGCCGGTCGCCTACCCGGACGAGCGCTATCGCACGGTCCCGCTGTGGTGGGACACCCACGCGCACGCCAGGCACGCCACCCGCAACCAGAGCGCGCTCATCGTGCTGGAACGCGCCGCGCTGCGCGCCTCGGGCCGGACCTGCCCGCCGCTGTCCGCGGCAGGAAGGCCGGCCGCACGGTGACCGCCTCCGACACCCGCCCGTCCTCGGCGGCCGCGAACCCGGCCGAAGCGCAGGCTCGCTACCGTCCGCTCATCCTGGACGAGAACGTGCCCGACGACCTGGCGGTACTGGCCCGGCTGCGCGCCACACCGACGGTGGCCATCCGCGACCTGCGCGACGCCATCCGCGCGGAACTGGCGAAGTTGTGCGAGCCGCCGATCGACCCCGGCGACCTCGCCGACGAACGCTGGGTCTACTACCCGTGGCGGCGCACCCTGCTCGGCCTGCCGGGCGAGCGCGTGTTCCGCGCCATCCGGCTCGACCGCAACCGCAACAAGCTCACCGCCGCCGAGCAGCGCAGGCTGTCCGGGATGGCGGTGGGCGTGGTCGGGCAGAGCGTCGGGCACGCCATCGCCCACGTCATCGCCCTGGAGGGCTCCTGCGGGCTGCTGCGCCTTGCCGACTTCGACGACATCGAGCTGTCCAATCTCAACCGGGTGCCGGGCACGCTGTTCGACATCGGCGTGAACAAGGCGGTGGTCACCGCGCGGCGCATCGCCGAGCTCGACCCGTACCTGCCGGTCGAGGTGTGCACCGGCGGCGTCGACGAGGAGTCGATCGACCGCTTCCTGAGCGGGCTGTCACTGGTGCTGGAGGAGTGCGACTCGCTCGACGTCAAGTTCGCCGTGCGCGACGGCGCCCGCAGGCACCGGCTGCCACTGCTCATGGACACCAGCGATCGCGGCCTGTTCGACGTCGAGCGCTTCGACCTCGAGCCGGACCGCCCGCCCTTCCACGGCCTGCTCGGCGAGACCGTCGCGGCGGACCTGCGCGGGCTGTCCACCAAGGACAAGGCCCCGCACGTGCTGCGCATCCTCGGCCCGGAGGATCTGTCGGCCAGGATGGCGGCCAGCCTGGCCGAGATCGACCGCAGCGTCACCACCTGGCCCCAGCTCGGCGGCGACGTGCAACTGGGCGCCGCCGTCACCGCCGCCGCCGTCCGCCGCATCGGCCTCGGGCGCGACCTGCCGTCCGGGCGTATCCGTGTCG
>NZ_JARWRU010000307.1 GCF_029867845.1 Nocardia farcinica
AGGCCGAGCAGGCGCGGGAGGAGCTGCGCCGGGCCGAGGCGGAGCTGGCCGAACTCTCGGCGGCCGCCAAGGCGCTGCCACGGCCGACCGCGATGAACGCCGCGCTGCGGGCGGTGGCCGAGGCGGCGGGCGGGTTGCGCTCGGGCGCGGAGGCCGTGGGCCGGGCCGAGCGGGAACTGGATCAGGCCGTGGCCGAGGTGGGCGCGCAGGAGAAGAAGCTGCGGGCCGTCGCCGCCGAACACGCCACCGCGCGCGAGGCGGGCGAGCTGGACGCGCTGGCCGCCGCCATCCGGCACTTCGAGAACGCCGGGTCGGGGCTGGCACGGCTGCGGCTCGAGCACGAGCGGGCGCAGGAACGGCAGCGGGAGGCCGTCGACCGGTACGAGGAGGCGGTGGCGCTGGCGGAGGCGTTCGCCGAGGAGGCCGAGGCGGCACGGGCGGGCTTCGAGGAGCAGCGGCGCAAGCTGGCGACCTTGCGCGAGGCCGTCGGCGCGGGCGCGGCCGAGATCGACGCCGAACTGGAGCGGGCGAGCAGGCGCATCGACGAGTGCCGGGCCGCGCAGAAGGCGGCGCGCACCGCCGCCAACGCGGCCATCGCGGCGGTGGGTGACGCCGAGGCCGCCTATCGCACCGCCTACGAGGCCCTCGGCACCGCGCTGACCGAGGTGCTGGCACAGGCGCGGGCGCTGGCCCCTTACGCCCAGCCGGATCTGCTGGCGCTGCTCGGCGCCGACCCGGAGCTGCGCTGGCCGGCGAGCCAGGCGGCGTGGTCGACCCAGGAGCAGGTGCTGTACCGCATCGCCCAGGCGGGCCCGCACGGCACGGCCGAGGTGCTGCCCGCCGAGGTGGCCGGGCTCTTCGAGGCGCTGTCGGCGGCCACCGCGCAGGTGCGCGCCGGGGAGGCGGCCCGCAAGTCCACCCGCAGCGCGGTCACCGCGGCCTTGCAGGAATTCGACGCGGCGTTGGCCGGGTCGGGCCGCGACTACCGGCTGCGCTGGGACGCGGCCGACGGCCTGACCGTGGTGCAGGTGCAGGACGAGCACGGGCTGTGCCCGCTGGCCGAGTTCGCCGAACGCGTCGGCGGCGCCCGCCGCGACCAGGAGTCGCTGCTCACCGACGCCGAGCGGCGCATCCTCGAGGACGCCTTGCTGACGGGTCTGGCCCAGCAGATCCACGAGCGCACCGCCGACGCCCGCGAACTGATCGCGAAGATGGGCGCGGAGATGAAGAAGCGCCGCATGTCCTCGGGCAACACCCTCGGCGTGCACTGGCTGCTGGCCGACGATCTGTCCGAGAGCGCCCGCGCGATCTGCAAGCTGCTCGACCGGGAGGCCGCCGCGCTGGAGCCTGCCGATCTGGCCGCCGTGCGCGCGCATTTCGCCGCCGAGATCAGGGCCGCGCGGGCGGCGCACCCGGAGCGCTCGTACCCGGAGATCCTGGCCGCCACCCTGGACTACCGGCGCTGGCGGGTGTTCTCGTTCACCCTCATCGGCCCCGACGGCAGCGAGGACAAGCTGACCGTGGCCAGGCACAGCGCGCTCTCCGGCGGCGAGCAGTCGGTCTCGCTGCATCTGCCGTTGTTCGCCGCCGCGCACGTGATGCTGGATTCGGCCGACCCGCAGGCTCCTCGGCTACTGGCGCTGGACGAGGCCTTCGCCGGTGTGGACGACAACGGCCGCTCCGAACTGCTCGGGCTGAGCGTGCAGTTCGATCTCGACCTGTTCATGACCGGCTACGACCTGTGGATCACCTACCCGCACGTGCCCGGGTGCGCCCACTACGACCTGGCCCATTCCGCCGCCGAGCACACCGTGAGCGCCACGCTGCTGGTGTGGGACAGCGGGGATCTGCTCGCCGAACACGACGGCTCCGATCTCACCGCCGCGCTGGGCTCCCCGGACCGGCGCCGGGCGCCTGCGGGCATCGAGGGCGGATTGCCCCTCGACGACATGCCTGGCACGCCGGTCGCGGTGAGCTGACGGCCGCCTCGGGCGGGTCAGCGGACGCTGGCGTCGGGCAGCATGGGCGGGCACGGCTGCCCGGGCAGGGTGGCCAGCTCGAAGTGCCACCACTCGTTGACGAAGGTGCGGCACAGCCCCCACCGGCTGCCGTTGGCCTCCAGCCACTGCGCGCCCACCTGGGGGCCGACGTCGACGGCCTTGCCGGTGACGTGGGTGGACTCGCCGGGCGGCAGCACCCAGCGCCTGGCCTCCTCCGGGCTGCCGTAGGTGGCCAGGCCGTCTTCCCACATGGCCTGCTGTTCGGCGGGCGTGCGGTAGCCGGAGGTGATCGACAGCGGCACGCCCTCGGCTTCGGCCGCGTCGGCGGCCATGGTGAAGGCCAGCGCCAGCAGCGGGTCGAGCCCCTCGGTGCCGGCGACGGAGCCGAGCCCGTCCGGGGCCGCCGACGCGGGGGCGGCGCCGAGCGCGCCGCCGAGGACGACGACGGGGGCGGCCAGGGCCGCCAGGACGACACGTCTGCCGAGTGCACGAGTCCGAGGCATGCCGACGATGGTAACGGCGCCTCGCCCTCCGTCCCGGACTCGTGACGAGCCCGACACGCCAGCTGGAGCACCCGTCGAACGACGGCGTGTCGCACGTTGTGAACGCCTCTGCGCGCCTTGACCATTCGTCATAGCGAATGGAAATCACGCTATCCACAAAGTTATCCAGTGCTGTGGATCACACGATCGACTCCTCGGCTCCCGATCGCCGGGCGCGGCGCGCGGGCCGCACATCGCACGGGATGGACGCGAATCGTGCCGTGCCGCCGCCGCGTTCGGCCGCGCGTAGGCCAGACTGGTCGCCATGGCCGACGACCAGATCGTAGATGTGACCATCACCGCCGACGACCCGGAGTGGCTCGCCGGCTTCGCCCGCTCGCTGGTGGCGGACCGACTCGCCGCCTGCGGCAACATCATTCCGGGCGTCCGGTCGATCTTCCGCTGGCAGGGCGAGATCGACGACGAGGCGGAGACACTGCTCGTCCTGCACACCCGCGCTTCGCTGGTGCCGAGGATCATCGAGCGCGCCGACGCCGAACACCCCTACGACACCCCGCAGGTGCTCGCCCTCCCGGTGGCCGCCGCACATCCCGGGTACCTGCGCTGGGTGCTCGCGGAGACGCGCGGCGCGCACGAAACCGGCGAGAGCGCATCGGATTCCGTCGTCGACGCGGATCTCGCCCGCACCGAGAACTCCGCCCGCACCGAGGATTCCGTCGGCGGCACGGCGGAGGGCGAGTAGGCCCGCGAACGCGACGAGCCCGACGGCCGGAGGGAGCGTCCCCGGCCATCGGGGCTCATTCGACGAGCGCCGGTCGGCGCCCGGCCTCGGAAACACCATCCC
>NZ_JARWRU010000308.1 GCF_029867845.1 Nocardia farcinica
TGCCGCTTGGGGGCCCCCACCCCCCACCCCCCGGGGGGTTCTCCCCCGCTCTCTCCCCCGGGGGCCCCGGGCCCGCCCCGCCCGGGCCCACCCGCGTCGACGCGGTCACCTCCGCCATGGGCCCCGCCTCCATCGAGAGCCAGTACGACGAAGCACTCAGCGTCCCCGGCCTGCTCGACGCCATCCGCCGTGCCGAAGCCGAACCCGAGCCCGTCGCGGGCTACGTCATCGCCTGTTTCGGCGACCCCGGCCTCGACGCCGCCCGCGAACTGGCGAACGCCCCCGTGGTCGGCATCGCCGAAGCAGCCTTCCACACCGCGAGCCACCTCGGCCGCGGCTTCAGCGTCGTCACCACCCTCACCCGCACCCTCGGCCGCGCCGCCGACCTGCTCGAGCGCTACGGCATGTCCCGCTTCTGCCTCGGCCTGCACGCCTGCCACCTGCCCGTCCTCGCCCTCGACACCGACCCCGCGGCGCGCAAGATCGTCACCGAGGCCTGTAGGCAGGCAATCGAACACGACGAATCCGACGCCGTGGTCCTCGGCTGCGCGGGCATGACCGACCTCGCCGCCCACATCACCGCCGACATCGGCGTCCCCGTGGTCGACGGCGTCGCCGCCGCCACCCTCACCGTCCAGTCCATGGCCACCATGCGCCTTCGCCCCGCCGGCCGAGGCGAGTTCGCCCCGCCCCCACCCAAGCCCTACACCGGAATCCTCCACGACTTCGGCTCCTAGCCGGTCAGCGAGCTGCGCGAGCCGGATCCAGCCGCGAATCCGTCGGTGCGACGGCGGCCGAGCCCGGTACGACGGTCGTGTGACCCGCGACGTGCGGGGCTTCGCGAGCCCGAACGTGCCGCTGATCGATCCGTGGAGCGGCTGACCTACCCCGTGTGGATGTGGACGTGGAGATCGCCGCGCTGCGTCGTGCCCACCCGGGGCATCCCGTAACCGGTCAGTGTCACCACGGACCCGGATGTGGTGCCGGGAAGCACCTGCACGACCGCCGTCCCGTCGAGCAGTGTGGTGATGGTCAGCGGGCCGCCCCGCATCGCGTGCGGTGGCGGGATGCGGGCCGCGGTGTGCAGGCTGTCGCCCTCGCGGGTGAACGCCGGGTGCGACAGCACGGACACCTCGAGGAAGAGGTCGCCGGGCTGTCCGCCGCCCCGGCCCGCTTCGCCCTGACCGGCCAGCCGGATGCGTTGTCCCGCCTCGACACCCGGAGGAATCCTGGCCTGCAAGGTCCGCCGCACCCCGACCCGGCCGTCGCCGCCGCACTTGCCGCAGAGGCCGGCCGGTCTGCCCGCGCCCCGGCATTCCTCGCACACGGCGCGGGTGTCGTAGGTGATCGGCTTCAGCACGCCGGTGCCGCACTCCTCGAGACTCAGCACGACGGGTGAGCCGATGTCGCGACCTCGCTCACTCGGCGGCGCGGAACCGGGCGGCGACACGCCCTGGTCGCTCGGCGGCGGGCCGGCGGGGGAGGGCGGGGGCGTGGGGTAGGGCGCCGAGGGCGGCGGGCCGTGGCCCGGCGGCCGCAGGGGCCCCCCCGCGGGCAGGGACCCCCACCCGGCCAGGTGGGGCGACCCCCCGGCCAAACCCCCGCCCCCCCCCGCCCCGCAGAGGGCCGAAA
>NZ_JARWRU010000309.1 GCF_029867845.1 Nocardia farcinica
CCCGGGCCCCCGGGGGCCGGGCCGGGCCCCGGGGGCGCGCGGGCCCCCCGCCCGCGCCCCTACCCACTACCCCCCGGGGGCCCTTGGCCGGGGGTTTGGCCGCGTTCGCCCCCGGAATGAGACATGTGTTCGATGCGACACGCGGGGAAAGTGCGCGACACGCGGGCGAAAATCAGAAACTTCCTGGTCGGAGGGGTGCGGTTTGCTCGCCCGCGCCCGCGCTCGGTCGCTATCCATCGGCTAACTCGTCCCTCGAACAGAAAATCGCAGGTCGGAGCGTTTTCGTGGTTTCGCGGAGTACGATCACGACGGAAGCCGGTGCGTCGCGCGCATCCCGCGCCGCGCCCCCTTACGGCATGCGGAATCATGCGCTGACCTGGGGGGTGGGTTAGCAATCGGCGGACGTCGTGGGTACGGTCGCTGGAGCCGTCGGCTCTTCGACGGCTTGATCAGCAATGAACGATGAGACGGAGGAACCGTGGCCCTTCCCCAGCTGACTGACGAGCAGCGCGCCGCTGCTCTGGAGAAGGCGGCTGCCGCTCGCCGCGCTCGGGCAGAGCTCAAGGAGCGCTTGAAGCGTGGCGGCACCGACCTGAAGAGCGTGCTCGCCGATGCCGAAACCGACGAGATCCTCGGCAAGATGAAGGTGTCGGCGCTGCTCGAGGCCCTGCCCAAGGTCGGCAAGGTCAAGGCGGCCGAGATCATGAGCGAGCTGGAGATCGCCCCCACCCGCCGTCTGCGCGGGCTCGGCGATCGGCAGCGCAAGGCGCTGCTGGCCCGATTCGACTTCGACGCCTGACGACGAGGTGGTCGAACACACGCGGAAGGGCCGACTGGTAGTCCTGGTCGGCCCCTCGGCCGTCGGCAAGTCGACGGTCGTGCGGTGCGTGCGGGAACGCCTGCCCGAACTGGTCTTCAGTGTGTCGGCGACGACCCGGGCCCCCCGGCCCCGGGGGGTCGGCGGCCGGGGCGACCGGTTCGTGACCAGGGGCGGGTTCGACGCCATGATCGAGGCCGGTGGACTGCGGGAGTGGGGGGTGGTCCACGGCGGGCTGGAACGGTCGGGG
>NZ_JARWRU010000310.1 GCF_029867845.1 Nocardia farcinica
CGTCCGTGGGGCGAGGCGGGCGCTCCGTCGGCTTGTCTCCCGCGGACAAAGAGTTGCGCGATGTTGTCCGCTGCGCCCATACCCCTGCGAGACGGCACTCTAGCGTCGAGAGGAAACCCTGGAGGAGGGAAAAGCCGTGCCGGGCATCGGATATCTGATCTGGAACATCGCCGAGTACTCGGACGACTGCCCGTGCGTGCGGGACGACGAGGTCGCACTGGATTACCGGCAGTTCGCGGCCAGGACCGACGCGGTCGCCGCGCGGTTCGCCGAACGCGGGGTCCGCGCGGGCGATGTGGTCGCGGTGGCGCTGCCGAACGGGGTGCGGCTGCTCGTCGCGATCATGGCGTCCTGGCGGCTCGGCGCGGCGGTCACCACGATCGACCCGGGACTGAGCGAGTTCGAGGCCGAGTACCGGATCCGCGACTGCGGGGCGGTCCTCGTGGTGAACGAGGGGCCGGGCGCGCCGTCGTGCGGACGGCCGGTGATCCATGCCGGCGAACTGACCGATGAACCGGTGGCGGGGTGGTCGGCGGGCCCCGATCCGCGACCGGCGGACCCGGCCCTGATCGCCTATCCGCCCGGCGCGACCGGACGCCCCAAGGGCGTGCGCCTCAGCCACGCCAATCTCGATGCCGCCGCGCGCACCATGCGGCGGCATCTGCGTCTGGCGCCGCCCGATCACTGCCTGCAATTGCTGCCGCTGTGCCATGTCGACGCGCTGGTGGCCGGTTTCCTGGCTCCGCTGACGGCGGGCGCCCGGCTGTCGATCACCGCGCGCTTCGGTCCCGCCCGCTTCTTCGACGACATCGCGCGCCTGCGTGCCACCTACTTCTGCGCCACCCCCGCCACCTTCGCGCGGCTGGCCTGCCGGCCGGTGGACGCGGCCAAGGACCTGTCCTCGCTGCGGTTCGCCATGGCCACCTCCGGGCCGCTGCCGGAGGAGTTGCGCGAGCGGGTCGAGCGTCGCTTCGCCATGCCGATCGTGGAGAACTACGGTCCGGCCGAGGCGTCGGGCGTGTGCGCGAGCCATCCGCTCGACGGACCGCGCACCCCCGGCACGGTCGGTCCCGCGCTGCCGGGACAGCGGATCGCCGTGGTCGACGAACAGGGGCGGCCGGTGCCGACCGGCACGGTGGGCGAGGTGGTGGTCGCCGGTCCCGCCGTCGCGACCGGCTATCACGGCAGGCCGGAGGACACCGCGCACGCGCTGATCGGCGGCGGGATGCGCACGGGCGATCTGGGCAGGCTGGACGAGGGCGGCGCGCTCACCCTGGTCGGCCGTCTCGAGGACGTGGTGCTGCGCGGTGGCGGGCAACTGTTCCCGCTGGAGATCGAGCACGTGCTGGCCGCACACCCGGACGTGCTCGAGTGCGCGGTGATCGGCGCGCCGGACAGCGAGGAGGGCGAGGTCCCGGTCGCCTACACGGTGCTGTGTCCCGGTGAGGTCGCCGATGCCGCGGAGCTGCTGGAATTCCTGGCCGATCGGCTGCCCGCGGCCGCGGTGCCCACCGAGATCCGCGTGGTGGAGGCATTGCCGCGCACCGCGATCGGCGGTGTCGACCGGGCCGCCCTGCGCCGGGCGGATCCGTCCTCGGCCGCCATGTGAACGCCGTCGCGCCGCCGTCACCGGCCTCGGTTCGCCCAGAGGTTGCCCGCGATGGGATCATCCCCTGGTCGAACGGAGGTGACGTGGTGGAATCGCGAGTGGCCGCAAGCATGCCGACCCCCGGGTCGTCCCGGCGGGACCGGACGGCCAGGAATCCGGCGCTACTGGAGATCGTCGCCGATATCGCGCGGCGGCTCGAGCAGCGGCAGACGGTGATCGCCGAGGCCGTCACCACCCGGCTGGCCAACGACATCGACCTGCTGGCCGCCGATCCACAACTGAACGAACTGCTCGGCGACAGCGTCTACAGCAACCTGACCACCATCCTGCACGTGCTGGCCAACGACATCCCGTTGCAGAACCTGCACCCGCCGACCGCCGCGGTCGAGTACGCGCGCAGGCTGGCGCAGCGGGAAGTGCCATCCCAGTTCCTGTTCCGCGCCTACCACATGGGTCACGACGGCCTGATGCGCGTGTGCCTCGAGGAGATCAACGCCCTGGACCTGCCCGGTACGGACGCGGTGACGGTGTACCAGTACATGGCCGAGCCGGTGTACTCCTTCATCGACTGGATCACCCAGTACGTCATGGAGGCCTACGAGGACGAACGGCGGCGTTCCTTCCGCACTCCGGGCAGCGTGCACTCGGCCACCGTCCACGCCCTGCTCAGCAACGAGGGCATCGGCTCGGCCGCCTTCGAGGCCGAGGCCCGCTACCGGCTCGACCAGCACCACGTGGCGATGATCGCCTGGTCCACCCATGCCGCCGATCCCGATCTCGGACTGCTGGACCGCACGGTGCGCGACTTCGCCAGGACGCTGGCCGCCGAGTCCGCGCCCATCACCACCCCGATCGACCGCCGCACGGTGTGGGCGTGGCTGCCGTTCGGCCGCCGCAGACCGACCCTGGATGTCCAGGCGCTGTCCCGCGCCGTGCCGAAGGACTCCGGCATCAGGGTGGCCTTCGGCCTGCCGGCCGCCGGGCGCGCCGGCTTCCGCCGCTCCCACGAACAGGCGCGCGCCACCTACACCGTCGCCGGTATCGCCGACGGCGAGACGCCCGCGGTGAGCACCTTCGGCGATCGCGGGGTGGCCGTGTTGTCGCTGCTCACCGAGAGCCTCGACGCCACCCGGGCCTGGGCGAGGGAAGTGCTCGGCCCGCTGGCGGTGGACTCACCGCACGCCGAGGCGCTGCGCGCCACCCTGTACACCTACCTGGAGAACGGCGAGAGCTACCTGCGCACGGCGGAACTGCTCGACCTGCACCCGAACACCGTCAAATACCGCATCCGCAAGATCAAGGAAGGGGCCGCCGAACTCGACGAGCGCAGCAGGCTCGACCTGCTGCTCGCCTTGCAGGTGTGCGCGCTGCTCGGCCGCACGGTGCTGCTGCCCGCCGGGGGCGCGGACCGGTCGAGTTCCAGCCGGTGAGTCTCATCCGTCGGCCGAGATCCCCAGATCCCGCTCGTAGGTGTCGGCGAGCCGCTCCTGCTCGTCGGTGCGCTCACCGTCGGTGCGCTCGGCCTGGTCGGAGATCGGCGACATGTCCGGGCGCAGCGCGTCCTCGGTGTGCACCGCCCCCGCCTCGGCGGGTCGCTCGTCCCGCGCCACCGGTGCGGCCTGTTCGAACACGTCCGGCTCCTCTTCGGCGAGCCGTTCGTCCAGTGCGCGGGCGGTGGCCTGCTCGTGCGGGGTCATGCCGTACTCGGTGACGCCGGTCCAGTCCTCGGGCGGATCCATCGCCTTGTCCAGCGGGTCCGCGTGCAGGCGATCCTCGTCCAGGTCCTCGGCGCTGTTGAGCGCGGCCGGGTCGGTCTCGACGGCATCGGGCGGACCGGAGTCCTGCGGTGCGTCCCACGAACCGTTCGGCTCGGTCATGACAGTTCACTCCCTTTCGCGCAGAGACCGCACAGGCGGTCGACGGACACCCACCGCCTACCCGGGCCGGGACGGATGAATCGGGCTCAGCCCAGGCCGGTCGAGCGCCGTTTGTCACCGAGAGCCCCGGGTAAGCGAGCCGTGTTCCCGAAGATCTCACCGCCGGGACATCCGACAGGCAGGAGTTCGACGTGAAAGCTGTCGTATGGCACCACGTGGGCGACATCCGCCTCGACGAGGTGGCGGACCCGAAGATCGAGCAGCCCACCGACGCTCTGGTCCGTATCACCGCCACCGCGATCTGCGGCACCGACCTGCACCTGGTGCGCGGCACCATGCCCGGCATGGCGCCGGGCACCGTGCTCGGCCACGAAGCGGTGGGCGAGGTGCTCGAAACCGGCTCGGCGGTACGCGGATTCGCGCCGGGTGATCGCGTGGTGGTCTGCTCGACCATCTCCTGCGGCCACTGTTCCTACTGCCGCAGCGGCTACACCGCCCAGTGCGACACCGCCAACCCGAACGGGCCGCAGGCCGGCACCAGCTTCTTCGGCGGGCCCGAGGCCACCGGGCCGGTGCAGGGGCTACAGGCCGAGGCCGCGCGCATTCCGCACGCGACCAACACCCTGGTCCGCATCCCCGAGGGCGTCACCGACGAGCAGGCGCTCATGGTCTCCGACGTCCTGCCGACCGGCTGGTTCGGCGCCCGGCTGGCACAGGTCGGCGAGGGCGACACCGTCCTGGTCCTCGGCGCAGGCGTCGTCGGGCAGTGCGCGATCGCGGCGGCCAAGCGGCAGGGCGCGGCGCGGGTGCTCGTCGTCGACGGCCTGCGCGACCGGCTCGACATCGCGCGCGCCCAGAACGCCGAAATCATCGACTTCAACGCCGAGGAGCCGGTCGCGACCGTGCGGGAGCTGACCGGCGGCATCGGGGCGGGCCGGGTGATCGACGCCGTAGGCGTCGACGCCCAGGCCCCGAAGTCCGGCCCCGCCGCGGCGGATCTGCCCGTGGACGCCGAGACCTTCGAGGCCGAGCGCCGCGCCGCCGCGCCGGAGGGCAACACCGGCGACGGGCAGTGGGTGGTCGGCGACGCCCCGAGCCTGGCCGCGCGCTGGGCGACCAGGGCCGTCGCCAAGGCGGGGACGGTCGGCATCATCGGCGTCTACCCGCCCGGATTCGATCGCTATCCGCTCGGCGAGACCGTCGGCCGCAACCTGACCGTGCAGGCGGGCAACTGCAATCACCACCGCTACGTGCCCGGTCTGCTCGCGCGGGTCGCCCGCGGCGACATCGACCCCACCCGTTTCGTCACCCGCCATGTCGAGCCGATGTCGATGATCGAGGCCTACCAGAGCTTCGACCGGCGCGAGGACGGGTGGCTCAAGACCGTCGTCCCGATGTGAGGAAGCACCCATGCGTCTGCGACGCAGCAAGCCCTACGGCCCGGGGGTGCGGCGGATCGCCCTGGCGGCCGCTGGCTTCGGCCGCATGGACCCGCCCACCTCCCGGCGCGCCCGCAAGGCCGCCGAGAAAGAGGTGATCACCGAAGTCTCCGCCGCCCTGGGCAATACGCCCACCGTCGCCCGCGCCTCCTACATCGATCCCCGAGTGATCGACGCCTTCGCCGAGGGCGTCACCATCTCCCGCGCCCTGGCCCGCGCGGCCGGCGCGGACACCGAGGAGGAACGCCGCGCCATCACCGAACGCGCGGTCATCCGCCTCCTGGGCGGCGCCTCGCGATAGTCGTCGGGCTCGGACGGACTGATCTCCGCGCGCACCGGCCACCCGTTCCGCGTGACGACGAAATCTTGCCCGGCCTCGGGTTCGTCCATCACGCCCGCGCGTCCGTTGCGCAGCTCGGCTCGGGTGATCGTCCTGGTCATCCCCCGAGACAGCGCCGATGCCATCGCGATCAGGGGGGAGCGCTGTTCGGACCGGGGCGGGGTTGCCGGGAGTACGCTGAACTGCGCGTCGCAGCGCAGCGTCGTCGGGCGGACCGACCGCGTGAGCTGCCGGAGACACCGAACTCGGAACGGATCACCGACGATGGCTGAATCTGACCCGACAACCACCCGGCGCGAGCCCGTGGTGGGTATAGCGGACGAACTGGCGGCGGAGGGGCTTGTCGACCCGTCGGAGGTCGGTCGCGGCGGATTCGGGGTCGTCTACCGGTGCAAGCAGGCCCATCTGGACCGAGAGGTCGCGGTGAAGGTGTTGTCGCTGCACCTGGGCGACGCCGACTACGAACGGTTCCTGCGCGAGCAGCGGGCGATGGGGCGGCTGTCCGGCCATCCGAACATCACCGACATCCTCGAGGTGGGGGTGCTCGGCAGCGGGCGGCCGTATCTGGTGATGCCGTACCACCGGGGCGGTTCGCTGGACGACCGGATCAAGAAGTCCGGGCCGCTGCCGTTGCGCGAGGTGCTGCGGATCGGGGTGAAGCTGGCGGGGGCGCTGGAGACCGCGCACCGGATCGGGATCGTGCACCGCGACGTCAAGCCGGGCAACATCCTGCACAGCCGGTACGGGGAGCCACAGCTGACCGATTTCGGCACCGCGCGCATCAGCGGCGCCTTCGAGACCTCGTCGGATCTGATCACCGCCTCCCCCGCCTTCGCCGCCCCCGAGGTCCTCCAGGGCGCGACGCCCACCCCGGCCGCCGACGTCTACAGCCTCGCGGCCACGCTGTTCTGCCTGCTCACCGGGCACGCCGCCTACACCTCGGCGACCGGGGAACGGCTGGTGACCCGGTTCCTGCGGATGACCACCGAGCCGGTGCCCGACCTGCGCGAGCAGGGCATCCCCGAAGACGTGGCGGCCATCATCGAGAACGCGATGGCGGTCGACCCGAAGCAGCGGCCGCAGACCGCGCTGGAGTTCGGCGAACAGCTGGCCCTGGCCCAGGCCGCGCACGGTTTCGACGTGGACGAGATGTCGGTGTCGGCACCGGAGGCGGCCGACACCGACCAGTGGTCGCCGGCCGGGGCCGGCGCGGGCAGCCCCGTCACCCCGGTCGGGCCGCCGGTGGCCGGGGGGATGACGCCGGCGCCGCGCCCCCCCCG
>NZ_JARWRU010000311.1 GCF_029867845.1 Nocardia farcinica
CCTCCCGCCACAGCGGCTCCGGGGCGGGAGGTGGCCTGCGCTCGTCCCGGCCGCCGGGGATCGAATGCAGTCTCGGGTGCCCCTCGTGTCGGGGTCCGGCGGCGGGCTGCTCGGACGTGGGCTGCTCGGTCATGGTCCTCAGGCTACGATCGGGCCGCCGCGGCCCGCCCTCGATTCCGCTGTGGGCGGACGACTTCGGCGTGCCCGCCACGCCACGCCGGGGCTCGGGCGCATGATGGGGCGGTGTCCGACAACCGGAGCGAACTCGTCCAGCCCGATCTCACCTCCCGGCCGGAACGCACGCCGCCGGACGGCGCACCCGGGCGCGATCTGAAACCGCGCAGCCGCGATGTCACCGACGGCCTGGAGAAGACCGCAGCGCGCGGCATGCTCCGCGCGGTCGGCATGGGCGACGACGACTGGGAGAAACCGCAGATCGGCGTGGCCTCCTCCTGGAACGAGATCACCCCGTGCAATCTCTCGCTGGACCGGCTGGCGCGCGGCTGCAAGGACGGCGTCTTCGCCGCGGGCGGGTTCCCCATGCAGTTCGGCACCATCTCCGTCTCCGACGGCATCTCCATGGGACACGAGGGCATGCACTTCTCGCTGGTCTCGCGCGAGGTGATCGCCGACAGCGTGGAGACCGTGGTGCAGGCCGAACGGCTGGACGGCACGGTGCTGCTGGCGGGCTGCGACAAATCGCTGCCCGGCATGCTGATGGCCGCCGCCCGGCTGGACCTGTCCTCGGTCTTCCTCTACGCGGGCTCCATCCTGCCCGGCCTGGCCAAGCTCTCCGACGGCAGCGAGCGCGAGGTCACCATCATCGACGCCTTCGAGGCGGTGGGCGCCTGCGCGCGCGGGCTGATGAGCCGCGCCGACGTGGACGCCATCGAGCGCGCCATCTGTCCCGGCGAGGGCGCCTGCGGCGGTATGTACACCGCCAACACCATGGCCTGCGCCGCGGAGGCGCTGGGCATGACGCTGCCCGGCAGCGCCGCGCCGCCCGCCACCGACCGCCGCCGCGACGGCTTCGCCCGGCGCAGCGGTCAGGCCGTGGTCGGCTTGATCGAGCGCGGCATCACCGCTCGCGACATCCTCACCAAGGAGGCCTTCGAGAACGCGATCGCGGTGGTGATGGCCTTCGGCGGCTCCACCAACGCGGTGCTGCACCTGCTGGCCATCGCGCACGAGGCCGATGTCGATCTCGAGCTCGCCGATTTCGCGCGGGTGGGCAGGCGGGTGCCGCACCTGGCCGACGTCAAGCCGTTCGGCGCGCACGTCATGACCGACATCGACCGCATCGGCGGCGTGCCGGTGATGATGAAGGCGCTGCTCGACGCCGGCCTGCTGCACGGCGACTGCCTGACCGTCACCGGCGCCACGGTGGCCGAGAACCTGGCCGAGATCGCCCCGCCCGATCCCGACGGCACCGTGGTCAGGGTGCTGAGCGAGCCGATCCACCCGACCGGCGGCATCACCATCCTGTCCGGCTCGCTCGCCCCGGGCGGCGCGGTGGTCAAGTCGGCGGGGTTCGACTCCGAGGTCTTCACCGGCACCGCCCGGGTCTTCGACCGCGAGCGCGCCGCGATGGACGCGCTGGAGAACGGCGTCATCGGCGCGGGCGATGTGGTGGTCATCCGCTACGAGGGCCCCAAGGGCGGGCCGGGCATGCGCGAGATGCTGGCCATCACCGCCGCCATCAAGGGCGCGGGCCTGGGCAAGGACGTGCTGCTGCTGACCGACGGCCGCTTCTCCGGCGGCACCACCGGCCTGTGTGTCGGGCACGTCGCCCCCGAGGCCGTCGAGGGCGGGCCCATCGCCTTCGTCCGCGACGGCGACCGGATTCGCCTCGACGTGGCCGAGGGCACCCTCGACCTGCTGGTCGGGGAGGACGAGCTGGCCCGGCGCGGGCAGGGCTGGCAGCCGCTGCCCGCCCGCTACACCCGCGGTGTGCTGGGCAAATACGCCAAGCTCGTCGGCTCGGCATCCGAAGGCGCCGTCTGCGATTGAGCCACCGCGCCGCCGGTCGTGCCGGGGCCGAGGCCGCGCACGGACGGGGCGGCCGGTGCAGTAGCTTGAATCGCAGAATCCACCGTCAACGAAGAGAGCTGATTCATGCCGACGACGGAGCCGAACTCCACGGAGCAGACCACGACCGCGCGCGCACAGATCGGTGTCACCGGCCTTGCCGTGATGGGCAGCAACATCGCCCGCAACTTCGCCCGCAACGGGTACACGGTGGCCCTGCACAACCGCTCGGTCGCCAAGACCGACGCGCTGCTGGCCGAGCACGGCGGCGAGGGCGATTTCGTGCGCACCGAGACCATCGAGGAGTTCGTGGCGGCGCTGGAGCGGCCGCGGCGGGTGCTCATCATGGTCAAGGCGGGCGAGGCGACCGACGCGGTGATCGAGGAGCTGGCCGCGGCCATGGAGCCCGGCGACATCATCATCGACGGCGGCAACGCCCTCTACACCGACACCATCCGCCGCGAGGCCGCCCTGCGCGAGCGCGGTCTGAACTTCGTCGGCGCGGGCATCTCCGGCGGCGAGGAGGGTGCGCTCAACGGCCCGGCCATCATGCCGGGCGGTCCCGCCGAGTCCTACGAGTCGCTCGGACCGCTGCTGGAGTCGGTGGCCGCGAAGGTCGACGGCGTGCCGTGCTGCACCCACATCGGCCCGGACGGTTCCGGGCACTTCGTGAAGATGGTGCACAACGGCATCGAGTACGCCGACATGCAGCTCATCGGCGAGGCCTACCACCTGTTCCGCGACGCGCTCGGCTTGGACGCCAAGCAGATCGCCGACGTGTTCACCCAGTGGAACAGCGGCGATCTGGAGAGCTACCTGGTGGAGATCACCGCCGAGGTGCTCAACCAGGTCGACGCGAAGACCGGCCGCCCGCTGGTGGACGTGATCGTCGACGCCGCCGAGCAGAAGGGCACCGGCCGCTGGACGGTCAAGTCCGCGCTCGACCTCGGCGTGCCGGTGACCGGCATCGCCGAGGCCGTCTTCGCCCGTGCGCTGTCGGGCTCGCGCGCCCAGCGCAGGGCCGCTGTCGGGCTGGCCGCGGGCACCCTGGCCGACAGGCCGACCGATGTCGAGCAGTTCACCGAGGACATCCGCCGCGCGCTCTACGCCTCCAAGGTCGTCGCGTACGCGCAGGGCTTCGATCAGATCGCCGCGGGCAGCGCCGAGTACGGCTGGAACCTGAAGCCCGGCGATCTGGCGACCATCTGGCGCGGCGGCTGCATCATCCGCGCCCGCTTCCTCAACCGGATCAAGCAGGCCTACGACAACGATCCGGCGCTGCCGAGCCTGATCCTCGATCCGTACTTCCGGGAGGCCATCGAGACCGGCATCGACAGCTGGCGGCGCGTGGTGTCCACCGCGACCCTGCTCGGCATCCCGGTGCCCGCCTTCGCCTCCTCGCTGTCGTACTACGACGCGCTGCGCTCCGAGCGGCTGCCCGCCGCCCTGACGCAGGCCCAGCGCGATTTCTTCGGCGCGCACACCTACGAGCGCGTCGACGCCGAGGGCAAGTACCACACCCTGTGGAGCGGCGACCGCACCGAGATCCGGGCCTGAGGCCGGGCAGGCACACGGGAGGGGGGGGGGGGGGGGGGGGGGGGGGGGGGGGGGGGGGGGGGGGGGGGGGGGGGCGGCGGCCCC
>NZ_JARWRU010000312.1 GCF_029867845.1 Nocardia farcinica
CCCCCACCCCGGCTACTCCGCGGCGCTGTCCCCCGGCCGGGGTGGTTTAATTCACTTTCTCTGCCCTTTCCACCCCCCGGCGCCCCCCCCCCCCCCCTCCCCGAGGGGAATTCGCCCGCCTGTCCGGCGAGCGCTCGCGCACCTCACGTCGCGGGCCGCGACCCCCGGCACCCCACGACGCGTGCGCACGCCCACCATGCTGCTGTATACGGCGGGAAATCTCACTGTCTCACACCGAATTCGGTGGAAAAGTCAGCACCGGGCAGGGGCGCGGACTCAGGGAAAACCCTGAACGGACGCGAAAGCCGAACGGTCCGGCGATCTTTCAGGTCGTCCGCTCCCGCATGACCCGCCCGATCAGCGCCCGCGCCTGCCTGCCGGTCACGGCCTGGCGGGCGAGCGTGTCGAACGCGCGCCCGTAGACGGCGATCTCGCGCGGCTGGGTGATGGTCAGCTCGGCCGCGGTGCCCTCCACCATCACCAGCCGGTTGTCGAACACCACGAAATTCGTCGACACCACCAGCGCCTCGGCGGTGGCGGGCACGATCCCGATCGTCACCCGGGGCATCCCGATCAGCGAGGACAGCCGGTCGAGCTGGCCTTCCATCACCTCGTCGTCACCGACCGTGGTGTGCAGGGCCTGCTCACCGATCAGGAAGTGGAACAGATGGTCGCGCCGATACAGGATGCGCTGGCGCTCCATGCGTTTGGCGACGGCCTCCTCCACATCGTCGGGCACCTGGTGGAATTCGATGCCGCGCCGCAGTTTCGCCGCCGCGTATTCCGCGGTCTGCAACAGCCCCGGCACGATCTGCGGCTGGTAGTCGCGGATGACCGAAGCCGTGGACTCCAGGTGCAGTGATTTCTGCTGCCTGCGTTTCAGGCCCGTCCCGAGGATCTTGCGCCATTCCAGATAGGCGATGTCGATGCTGTGCAGCGAGGCCAGCAAGTCGGCCAACTGGTCCTCGGCGTCACAGTGCAGGCAGTAGGCGCGGATGTCGTCGTCGGAGGGCCTGATCCGCGCGAACTCGATCTTGGACACCTTCGACTCGTGCCAGCCCGCAAGCTGCGCCAGCCTCCGGTTGGTCAGCCGCGCGGCGACCCGCAGCTCCCGCAGCCGCGCTCCCAGCGCCGACCTGGCGTCGTGCACGTTGTCGGTCACGGCGCGCGATACTCCTCGTACGGGGTGGCCACGTCCCACAGCCGGTCGCGCACCGCGCGGCAGTGGGCGACGAGACCGGGGTCGGTGGTCACCGCGAGCCCGGCCGGGCCGTCGTGTTCGTCGGTGAGGTTGAACACCACCCGCCGGTCGTCGAGCAACCACCAGTCGTCGGCGGGCACCTCGCCCGCCCGGTCGCGCGGCACATACCGGATGTCCTCACCCGCGGCGGTATTGGAATCGGTGACCGACAGCAGCCAGCGGTGGTAGTCCGAGTGCGGCACGCTCACCACCCGCACCCGGCGCACCGCGACCCCGCGCCCGGTCGTCTCCCGCACCAGCGCGTTCCACCTGGCCTTCGGCTCGTCCGGCAGGGCGGGCTCGCCGGACAGGAACCGCTGCAAGCGCGCGGTCTCCGCGGGAACCGCGTAGGAGTCCCGCGACTCCAGATGGAACGCGTCGGATTCGCAGCCGCGCAGCAGGGCGGCCCAGTCCGGCGGGTCAAGCGGAAGGTAGCGCACCGAAGTACGTCCTTCGCGACTTCGGCACCTCGATCACCGTCTCGTTCGGTGCCAGATCGAGTTGCGCCAGCGTGTCCGGCTCGGTCACCGGCCGTCCGGTCAAGGTGAACGTCCCGCGCCCGGAATCGGTGAGCGCGGCCCCGATGAACGTGTCCGGCTCGGTGAATCCGGTCAGCAGGTGCGGGATCTCGATCGTCGCGACCCTGCCCGTCTCCCAGCCCTGCACCAGATAAGTGCCCTTGTCGGTGGCGTACAGCGTCGGGCACCCACCGAGATCCGAACCGCCTTTTCCGAGGAACTGCACCCGCATGTCTTCCCCTGTCCGTGTGAGCACAAACATGTTCGTGGCAGCACATGATGCCCGCTCCCGGCGCCGAATACCCGCAGTTGAGGGCGAGTCGTGCAAACTCGTGCTCACTTCTGGCCGGTGACCATGATCACTTCGTACCGTGCTACTCAGCACCCGGTGCCGACACCGGTGCCGATCATGCGAGGAGACAAGCGTGCTGCGCTACTACGTCAAAGTCCACTGCTGCGGACCCGAGTGGCTCGTCCACGTCCCCGCCGTGGACCGCTGGACCGTGACCTCGGACAAACGATCCATCGAAGCCACCGCCCGCGAACTGATCGCCGACCTCACCGGCAAGAACGCCGACTCCTTCACCATCGACCTCGTAGCGGGCCGAGCCATCGGCTCCCCCGCGGAATTCGCCCCCGCCTGCAAGGGAGCCCTGCGCCCCTGGCGCCGCACCTCCCCCGCGTGAGCGGCGCCCTGCGGAATCGTGCTCAGCTGACCCGGGACAGGCTCTTGCGGTAGAACTCGTGCCGTGCGTGGTCGGCTTGCCCAGTGAACGCTAGAAAGTCACCGAGCTTGTATGCCACTTCTGAGCCGGCTTCCTTCTGGAGGATCTCGAAATCTTTTTGCAGCAGAGAAACGGCCATGGAGATGCGACGGTAGGTTTCCGCGCTCGACAACTGCAACCCAGCCTTCTGAGCGATCTCGCCAGCTGTCAGGTAGCCCTTGTGCGTGCGCAGGATATGGATGATCGGGTCGGTGACGGTGGCCGGCTCCCGGTCGACAGCTTCGCCTTCGTGCCGGAGCGCGGCGGCGATGGACGTTCCGAGCGCCCTGGCGACCGGCGGGGGGAATGCGTTGCCGATCTGGCGATACACCGCGGTCTTCCTGCCCTCGAAGCGCCATGCGTACTCGTGGTCTTCCGGCTTGCCTTCTTCGATCTCCCTGGCGTGCGCATCGTCGCGGATCATCAGCCAGCCTTGGAGCCGCGCAACCATCTCAACCGTGAGTTTGGGGCCGTATTCCGTCATCGGGCGCTTGTCATAGGGCGGGGCGGTGTCGTGTACGCCGTACGCGTCGACTCCCAGCGCTGCCCAGGCCCGCTTGGCGCGGGTCGGGCCGAGGTCTGCTCCGCCGTGTTTCTTGGAGCCGCCCACGATGGTCGGGGCGATGTCGTCGGCCTTCTTTGCCCAGGCTTGGGCCTCGGGCCAGTCACGGGCGGCCATCAGCGGCAATAGTGTCTCGCCGACGGTCTTTGTGGTGCCGACCGGCTCAGGCCAGCGGAAGTACCGGAAGTCTTCTGGACGCATGGCGATCAGCACGAATCGGGGACGGAGCTGAGGTACGCCGTAGTCGGACGCCTGTATCAGCCGCCACTCCGCGTGATAGCCGAAGGAGTGGAGCCGGTCGAGGACGTGCTGCCGGTAACCGGAGAACCGGGGCATGCTCAGGCCCCGGACGTTCTCCAGGAGAAGGGCGCGCGGCTGCAGGATGGCGACCTGCTCGACCGCCCAGGCGAACAGATCGCGCTCATCACCGGCTCCGAGCTGCTTGCCGGCGATCGAGAACGGGGGGCATGGAACGCCACCCGCGAACAGGTCGATCGGTTGGCCGCCGGGCCGCTTGCCGGGTGCATACATGCGCGGGTCGAAGACAGAGGTGTCGGCGACATCACCGACCAGGACCTTCCAGTCGCTCCGATTGAGTTCGATGGTCTTGGCTGCAGTCGGATCGAGTTCGACGGCCACCTCGTGCTCGAAGCCGGCGAGTTCCAGGCCGAGCGCCTGCCCGCCCGCACCGGCGCAGATCTCGATCACCCGCAGTTCCGTCATGCGCGTGTGGCCTTTCTGTGAGAGGTGAGACGCGGCCGCGATGCGGGATCAGTAGGGTTGGACTTCGATGCTGCGAACAACACGTCCGTGTGAGTGCGATGTCTGAAGTTCCTGCCGAAGCTGCCGCGTCGACCGCAGGCAACCGGCCGTATCCCCCGGCGTTGAACGAGGGCAGATCCCGCAATATGCGGGCGAATCGCCGGACCGATACCAAGCCGGAGGTCGAACTGCGCCGGGCGCTTCACCGGCTCGGTTACCGCTACCGCAAGGACCTGCGACTCGACCTCGGCGGGCGCAGGGTGCGTCCCGATATCGTGTTCACCGCCCGTAAAGTGGCGGTCTTCGTCGACGGGTGTTTCTGGCATGCCTGCCCGGAGCACGGGCGGCAACCCCGGACCAACGAGTGGTATTGGGCGCCGAAGCTCCGCCGGAACGTCGAGCGGGACCGCGCGGCAGACGCAGCGCTGGCGGCTGCCGGATGGCGCGTGGTCCGGTTGTGGGAGCACGAGCCCATCGGGACAGCCGTCGACGTGGTAGTCGACGTGCTCGCGGCGGCCACATCCGAACATGTGAGCGATACTAGGGCAACCTTCTCGAAGGAGGCCAAGCAACCGCCGCATGTCCGCTAGGTTCCGTCTGTGACCGCAGTCTTTCGCACGGAACTCCTCGGTTGGATACCGAGCAAGAAGAACAAGCTGGGCTGGCGATGGGTGCCGAACTCGGCCGATTCGGACAATGCGGTCAGCCTGCGGCTGGCTGCCTGCGTACTGAGTGAACTCGGACAGCCCAATCCCAACGACACCGGCATCCCGCCGGCCGACCCGCCGCCACGGAATCCCGGAGGACTGCTGGAAGTGCAGGTCGCGACGACACTGGCCACGGAACTTCCGAAGCTCGCCCCCGGCAGGCAATGGGTGATTCAGCGCGGCAAGAGCATCGTCGGATATGCCCAGTACGGGCATCTCCGTGGAATCGAGGCGGCTATCGAGAAGGATCCGAATCTCCGGGTCACGCTCGGCACCGATTACCTCATCACTCCGGATGTCCTCGTGGGACTCACCGGCACACCCACGTCTACGCCGCTGCCCTGGCTGCACGCGGCGCTGTCGTGCAAATGGACGATCCGGTCGGACCGTGTGCAGAACATCCGCCACGAGAACGGGAACATGATCCGGCACCGCCGTGGCCGCTTACCTCATCTGGTGACCGTGACCGCGGAGCCGTTGCCGTCCCGGCTTGCTTCCATTGCCCGTGGGACAGGAGAGGTCGACGCCACGTACCACATTGCGTACGACGAGCTGGCCCGTGCTGTGCAGGAAGTCGGCAACGACGGGCAAAAGGCGGCTTGGGAAGAAGTGACCGGGCAGGGGCGTCTGCTCGACTACCGTTTGCTCGCACCATCGCTGGTGGCGTGGTGACACCATGCCTTCTGACCCGCCTTGGACTCGTGACGAGTTGATCCTCGCGTGCGACATCACGATGCAGAACGGCTGGCTCGAGTTGCGCGAGCACGATCCCCGGGTGCACGAGTTGTCGCATCTGCTGCGATCGCTGCCGATCCACCCGCCCGAGCGGCGCGGGCCGGCCTTCAGGAGCGTGGGCAGTGTCTCGCGGAAGACGACCGACATCATGACGGCGCATCCCGCCTATCGGGGGAAGATGACCAAAGGCGGGAAGCTGACAAAACAGGTGCTGCTCGATTTCATCGCCGAGTCCGAGTTGATGCATCAGGCGGCCGAGACGATCCGGTCGATTGCGCCGGAGTCGCCGGCGGGTGAGGCGGTCGAGCCGGCGGGCTGGGATGTCGCCTTCGTGGACGAATGTCGATTTTCGCGAGGGAAAACTGCTGGCGGTGAGGCACTTCCGGCGCGAGCGTGACCGGAAGCTGCGCAGGAAGAAGATCGAACAGTTCCGGGCGATTCATTCGCGATTGTTCTGCGAGGTGTGCGGGTTCGATTTCGAGGATGTGTACGGCGCGCACGGTTCGGGCTATATCGAATGCCATCATGTTGTGCCGCTGCATGTTTCGGGAGAGACGACGACGAAATTGTCGGATCTGGTGTTGCTGTGTTCGAACTGTCACCGGATGATCCACTACCGGCCGCGGTGGCTCACGCCCCAGGAATTGAGCGGCATGCTCGGGGCGGCGAAGCGGGCTCCGGTCGATCTCGACGCGGTGCCGGAGTGAGCGTGTGGGCTCGGCGGAGCGGCGAATTCTGGTAGGGCTCACATCCAGTTCCGAGGGTGTGTGAAGGCGTGCGCCCGCACAATTCTCCGGGGGGTGTGAGTCTGTGCGTCCGCCGAGAGCGAACATCGAGTCTTTTTGCGCGGCAAAGCGGTTCGCTGTTGCTGCTTACGGCATGAAATAAGGCTCTGACCTGCGAAGGAGCGATTTTGCGAAGGTTGTGGAGTTTGCCATCACACCGCGCGGTCGGTGGTCGTTTAGCTCACATCGACCCCTGCTGTGGGTGGAGGAATCGGCGAACGCGTGGCAGGCTTGGAGCCAACGAGACCGGTGCACTGCACGTTACCCGGCTCGTCTACAGGAAAGTATGAAATGGCTCAAGGCATTGTTAAGTGGTTCAACAGCGAGAAGGGCTTCGGCTTCATCGCTCAGGATGGCGGCGGTCCCGACGTCTTCGTGCACTACTCGGCGGTGAGCGGAACCGGTTTCCGTTCGCTCGATGAGGGTCAGCGCGTGGAGTTCGAGATCGGCCAGGGACAGAAGGGTCCGCAGGCCCAGGACGTCCGCGTCGTCGCCTGACACGTCGACTTCGCAGAGGCGCCCCCCCCCTACCCGGGCGGGGCGCCGCGGCCAAGACGCGGCCGATTAACCGCGGCGCGGCCGGCC
>NZ_JARWRU010000313.1 GCF_029867845.1 Nocardia farcinica
CTGGCCCGGTGGGGCCAGATCTGTCTGGCCAACCGCAGCCGGCCACGGCCGTGCGCGCGCGTGGCGGCCCTGGCCTCGGGCGCGGGGGTCCGGGCGTCGGCCTCGGCGTCGGCGCGCGCCTCGGTCAGCTCACCCGCGCACACCGCGGCGGCCAGCGACGCCGCGACCAGGCCGGAGGTGGCGACGCGGCGGCACAGGTAGGCCTCGACGGTCGGCAGATCGCGGACCAGGCCGGAGGCGACGGCCTCCTCCACCCCACCGGAGTGCACGTGACCTCCGATGGGCAGGCGCGAGTCGGCGAGGGCGTAGAGGATCGCCCTGGCGTTCACGCTCGCGTTCATTCGCACGATCCTATGTCGGGCGTGTCTCGCGCGCCGGGCGAGTCCCCCGGGCGCGGCCGGCGGGGGTGAGTGATTCCACTCATCCAGCACGCGGGGAAACACGCGGGTGCGCCGCCGCCGAACGATGCGACGATGTGGTGCGGGAGGAGGATTCGATGAACGCGAGGGGAACCGGCGGGCAGCCGCCGCGGGTGGGTATCGGCGAATGGGTGGCACGGGTGGTGGCCGTCGTGCTGCTCGTTCCGGTGCGGCTGGCCTGGGAGGGCCTGAAGGCCGGTGTGCGGGCGGTGTCCGCCACGCTGTATCTCCTCGGCCGGTACGTGCTCGTTCCGACGGGGCGGTACGTGCACCGGTGGCTGCTGCGGCCGGTGTGGGTCTTCGTGCGGGACATGGTGTGGGGCTGGGCGATCCAGCACGTGCTGTGGGGCCTGGTGCTCACACCGCTTGGCACGGCGCTGCTCACCTGGCTGTTGCGGCCGCTGCTGCGCCTGGTGGAGGACATCCTGTGGCACGCGGTGCTTCGCCCGGCCCTGCGCCTGCTGCTCGAGCGTGTGCTGCGACCGGCCGCGCGGTGGACGGCGAAGCACGTGATCGAGCCGGTGGCGTGGGCGATCTGGTGCACGCTGTGCTGGTTGTGCCGCTGGTTCGTGGTGTGGCCGCTGCGGATGCTGTGGCGATGGGCGCTCCGGCCGCTGTGGCTCGCGATCGCCGCGACGGTGTACTTCGGCTGGCGCGTCGCGACACTGCTGGTGCGAGTGCTGGTCGTGACGCCGGGCGCGTTCCTCCACCGCCACGTGGTGCGGCCGGTGTTCGCCGCGCTCGGGGTGGTGTGGCGGGCCTGCGTGGTCGCACCCATGCGGTGGGCGCACCGGACGGTCCTCGTGCCGATGAACCGGTTCGCCGCCGACATCCTCGGGGCGGTGTTCGGGCGCTGAGCCGCAGCGGGCAGGCGGCCGACGAGCCGTCGAACCGCCCGCCCGCGCGCCGGAGACATCCGGGCCGCAGGTCAACGGGCCCGCGAGTCCCGGACGGCCTCGGTGTCCGGCGCGTCCACCCCGGCCGGGGCGACCTCGGCCGTGACACGGTCGGCCGTGACATGGTCCGCCGCGTCGGGTTCGTTCTCGTCGGCGGGCCGCGCCCGTCCCGCCGAGGTCCAGGCGAGCCCGGCCATGAGCGCCACGATCACCGCGCCCGCCGCCAGCGCCACGTGCATGCCGCTGACGAAGGACTCCTTCGCGGCGGCGGCCACCGGCGAGTCCGCGCCGACCGTGGTCAGCGTCTCGCCCAGGGTGCCGGCGAAATCGCCCCCGGAGCGGAACACCAGCGCCGCCAGCGAACCGAGCAGCGCGAGGCCGAGGGCGTTACCCAGCTCGAAGCTGGTCTCGGAGATGCCGACCGCCGAACCCGCGCGCTCGGCGGGCACCGAGGCGACCGCGACCTCGGAGACCAGGGTGAAGGCCACGCCGTAGCCGATGCCCGCGACGGTCGACCCGGCCAGGTACCAGCCGATGCCGCCGTCCACGCCGACGCCGAGCACCATGAGATTGCCGACCGCCGCGGCCAGCAGGGCGACGACGAACGTGACGCGCGCGCCGAGCAACCTGCTCACCCTGGCGCCGCCCATCGAGCAGACGAACACCGCCACCGCCATCGGGATGCCGAGCAGCGCGGCGACCAGCGGGTCGCGCCCGGTCACCGACTGGAGGTAGACGCTGGTCAGGTAGCCCAGCGCGGCCAGCGACATCATGCCGGCCAGGCTGGAGCCGATGGCCACCCGGAAGGCGGGCCGGGCGAACAGGCTCAGATCGAGCAGCGGTTCGGTGAGCGTCTTCTGCCTGCGCACGAACGCGATCAGCACGACGACGCCGACGAGCCCGACCACGAGCGACTCCGCGTCCACACCTTCGGCGGCCGCGTGCTTGATCGCGTAGATCACCGGCAGGATGCCCGCGATGGACAATCCGACGCTGGGCAGATCCAGCGGCCCGAGCTGCCCGGAACGCTGCTCGGGCAGCAGGACCGGGCCGAGCGCGAACAGCACCACCAGCACCGGGACATTGATCAGGAAGACCGAACCCCACCAGAAGTGGTGCAGCAGCAGACCGCCGATGATCGGGCCGACCGCCGAGCCGCCCGCGAAGAACGCGGTCCACACACCGATGGCGGTGGCCCGCTGCCTCGCGTCGGCGAACAGGCCGGTGATCAGGGCCAGGCTGGACGGCAGCAGGGTCGCGCCGCCGATACCCATCAGTGCCCTGGCCGCGATGAGCACCGCGGCGCTGGGGGCGAAGGCGGCCAGCATGGAGCCGATGCCGAACACCGCGGCGCCGATGAGCAGGATGTTGCGCCTGCCGACGCGGTCGCCGAGATTGCCCATCGTGATCAGCAGGCCCGCGATGAAGAAGCCGTAGACGTCGAGGATCCACAGTTGCTCGGTGGCCGAGGGATGCAGGTCGGCCGACAGCCTGGGCAGGGTCAGGAACAGCACCGAGACGTCCATCGACACCAGCAGCACCGGCAGCAGCAGAACCCCGAGACCGAACCAGGCGCGGCGCGGCGCGCGCACAGCCGTGCCGTCGGTCGTCGGTCGCAAGGGTGCCTGAGTCATGTCCGATCCTTCTTCTGTCACGCGTACACCGTACGCCTGGTCGGGGTACAGTGTACGCAGCAGGTCGACGAGGGGAAAGCGAGTAACGATGTCGGAGGCGAGACTCAGCCGCGAGGCGATCGTGGACACCGCGATCACGCTCGCCGATGCCGAGGGGCTGGACGCGCTGTCCATGCGACGCATCGCCGAGCGGATGGGGGTCGGCGCCATGTCGCTCTACCGGCACATCCCGGGCAAGGACGAGCTGGTCGCGGCCATGACCGACGAGATCGCCCGCCGCTACCCCTACCCGCCCGCCGAGGGCCGCGGCTGGAGCTGGCGCGAGCGGGTGCACATCGCCGCCGAGGTGGATTGGCAGCTCTACCAGGATCATCCGTGGGTGCTGCTGACCTTCGCCACCCCGCGCTACAGCTTCGGCCCGCAGAGCCTGACCTGCCTCGGCTGGCTGGTGGAGGGCTTCGGCGAACTCGGGGTCTCGGTGCGCGAGGCCACCAGAATGGCCTTCACGGTGTGGAACTACATCTCCGGTGCGAGCCTGCCGAATGTCAGCGCGGCGCTGCTGAGCCGCAAGCGCGCCGACCCGGACGCGAACAACGGGCTGCGCGCGCTGCTCACCGGGCAGCCGCTGTGGGAGACCCCGCCCGCGCTGGCCGAACTCCACGGCGCAGGCGTCGACCACCTCACCGTGCAGCAGTCCCTGCACGACGGGCTGGAGATCATCTGCGACGGATTCGAGGCGCGGCTGCGCGAGAACCGGCCGTGACGGGCCTCGGCCGTCGAGGTGCTCGAGGGATCGGCGGTCAGTTCACGAGGGCGAACGCGAAACCGTCCCACCCCTTGGCGCCCACGGTCTGCAGCACGGTGGCGTCGAGGCGTTCGTCCTTGCCGAGCAGTTCCACCAGTTCCCGGCTCGCCCGTGCGGCGGCGTCGACGGTGTCGGCGTCGCCGAGCGCGCCGTGGCGCACCACGTTGTCGACCACGATCACCGTGCCGGGATGCCCGAGGCGCACCGCCCAGTCGACATAGATCGGGTTGTTCACCTTGTCGGCATCGATGAAGACCAGGTCGAAGGGTTCCTCGCCGGTGAGTGCGGGCAGGCTCTCCAGCGCGGCGCCGACCCGGATCTCGACGCGTTCGCCGACTCCTGCCACGTCCAGATTGGCACGGGCGACCTCGGCGTGCCGCGGCTCGTATTCGAGGGTGACCACCCGCCCGCGCTCCCCCACCGCGCGGGCAAGCCACAACGTGCTGAACCCGCCGAGGGTGCCGATCTCGAGCACCCGCCGCGCTCGCACCGACTTACCGAGCAGGTAGAGGAACTTCGCCTGTGCCGCGGACACGTCGATCGCGGGCAGTCCAGCCGCCGCGTTGGCCTCGAGCGTGGCCACCGAGGCGTCGTCGGCGACCAGGTGCGCCACGATGAACTCGTCCACCCCGGACCAGTCGGTAGTCGTCATGTCGCCAGTCTGCCACCGGCAGCCGATCGGCCACCGCAGGCGCGGCGGGACCGTTTGCCGCTCAGGCGATCTGCTCGATCTTGGCGATGGTGGCGATGGCCTCGGCGGCGGCGATCGCCAGGGCCTCGAGGTCGAAGATCGCCTTGGCGAGCTTGCTCAGCACCGTCGAGACCTGGAGCGTCGCCGAGGTGATGCTGAACATCGCGCGCGCCGTCGCCGCCACCGCACCGGTGCCGACGGTGGCCAGCAGGATGACTGTGATCTCCACCAGTACCTGGGCCAGCGAAGCCAGGATGCCCGCGATGAGTCCGCGCACGGTCTCGACCAGCTTGCCCATCTGCTCGTTGAGCTGTGCGAGCACCGAGGCGTTGGCCGACCAGCCGCCGATCTTGTCGATCTGCTCGGCCGCCGCCGCGCGATAGGCGTCGGCGGTCTCTCCGATCCATTCCGCCGTGCCGGTCACCACGGCCTGCGCCCAGCCCGCCGCCACCTCGTCGAGCTCGGTGGCGATGTTCTCCCACGACGTGGAGTACGCGGCGACGATGTCGGGGCTGCCCGCGATCGCCTCCAGGGTCTTGCGCATCGGTTCGACGTGTTCGAGCATCCAGCTCATGACCTGGCCGCCGAGCCAGCTGAACGGGTCGAGGTAGTTGCCGCTCGCGACCGCCTCGAACAGGTCGGTCACGGTGGATGCGACACCGAAACCCTTGACGACGGCCGCGAGCTGATCACCGCTGGCGAACAGCTGGTAGGTCTCGTAGACGTCGCCATGCAGGGTGCCCGTCAGGATGCCGGGGTCGGCCGGGTCGTCGCCGTCGGCGGCCTGGGGCTTGCCGATGTTGCTGTAGAGGAAGTTGGTTTCCTGGTAGTACTCGTTGCGGTAGTCGGCGTTCTCGTCGATCAGCTCGTTGTCGGGGCGCGCCTCGTCGTCGAAGAGCAGGTTCGTGGTGTTGATGGGCGCCTCGTTGAGGAACTGACCCGGCTTCGTCTGCTCGCTCATCAGCAGGTGGCCTCGTCGAGCCGCGCACGCTCGGCCTCGAGTTCGGCCCGGCGCGCCGCCTCGAGTTCGTCGAAGGTGTCGGCGGCCCGGCGCAACTTGCCCGGCATCGCCGAGACCACCTCCTCGGTGGCGCGCAGGCCGTCGACGATCGCGTCGTGCTTCGGGCCGAGGACGGACGTGGCGTAGGGCCGGACCAGCAGGCCGTAGCCGTCGTCGGCGTGGGCGAGCCAGGATGCCGCCTCCAGCGCCTTGGTCAGCCCGGACGCCAGTTGCTCGACGGCATCAGCGTGCGCGCGGGTGCCCTCCGGGTCCACCTGGATACTCGTCGCCGCCAACTCGCTCCTCCTCTCCGGTGCGCACGCGCCCGCCGCGAACGCCGCTCGTCCTCCGGGACGAGCTTTCTCTGTCTCTGACGCGATCGGCCCCGCTTCGGTTCCACCGATGTGCCGATCGGCCCCGCGGCACCCGCCCCGCCGGTCGCACCGGCGCCGATGACGGACAGCACCGGTCCGGCGGCCACGAGGCGCCCCGCGATTCCGGCGATCCCGCGACGTCGCCGGTAAACGAGCTCCGGGGGCCGCCGCGACGCGGGTCGCTCAGTCCAGCCAGGACCGACGGCGGTAGTACAGGTCGTCGGGATCGGGCTCGTCCGGCGTGACGGTCTGCTCCCGGTCGGCGGCGCGGGCAGGCGGTGGGGTCGGCGCGGCAGGCGGAGTGCAGGCCTGCGGCTCGGGTGCGGGTTCGGGCCCGGGTTCCGCCTCGCCCGGCTCGGGGTCGGGGAATCGCTCGGCGTACTGGGCCACGATCGCCTGCCCCGCGGCGTCCTCGCCGACCATGTCGTGCACCAGAGCCGTCACCTGACCGCGCAGCCCGGCCTGGGCGCGCCGGGTGCAGGCCATCAACTCGGCGGCCACCGCGGCCGGGTCCATGCCCTTGACGGCCGGGGTCAGCTCGATGCCGGTGGTGGCGCCGTCGGCGTTCACGGTGACCGCGATCCGGCCGTCGGCGCTGCGCTCGGTCACCGAGATGGCCGTCATGCGCCCGTGCAGCTCCTGGTAGCGCTGCGCGGTGCGCTCCAGTTGTTCGGCCCATTTCGCCATGTCCGCGGCTGCCTGTTGCGGATCGTTGCCCAGCACTGCGTCCCCTTCCGCCTCTCGCCGCCCGTGGCGGCGTCCATGTCAGGGGCGCACCATACCGACCCAGGGCGCGCCGGGCGATCTCCGGGCGAACGCGCGGCGGGTGCGCGCACCGATGAATTCCACGCCGCGGTCTCGTCGTAACCCCCGTATCGACAGCGGCCGGCGGGAGCGCCGGCCAGACGCACAGGAGATCGAGATGACATCGGCTTTCGCACCCGGCGCGCCGTGCTGGTTCGACGTGACCGCCAGGGACATCTCCGCCGCGGCAGCCTTCTACAGCGGCGTATTCGGCTGGGAGGCAACCGATCTCGGGGCCGAGGCGGGCCATTACACGATCCTGCACCAGGGCGGCGTCCCGGTGGCCGGCGACCCGCCCCCCCCCCCCCCCCCCCCCCGCCCCCCCCCCCCCCGGGGGGCGGGGTAAATACCGGGGCGGGG
>NZ_JARWRU010000314.1 GCF_029867845.1 Nocardia farcinica
AGGAGGGCGCGCGCTTCGGCGTGGCCTGCGTCGGTTCCCAGCTGAGCACCGGCGCGGTCGCTCCCGAACGCGCCCTCGGCCTGCGCGACGCCGACGGCATCACCCTCGCCGAGGCGCTGACCCGCAACGGGCGCGATCCCCGTCATCTCGGCGCCGACCCCACACTGACCTCGCGGGTCGGCGTCTATGTCGAACTGCACGTCGAACAGGGGCGGGCACTGGACCTGGTGGACCGCCCGATCGCGGTGGCCTCCGCCATCTGGCCGCACGGCCGCTGGCTATTCCGCTTCACCGGCGAGGCCAACCACGCCGGCGCCACCCGCCTGGTCGACCGGCGCGACCCGATGCTCGCCTACGCCTCCTCCGTGCACTCGGCCCGGCACGCCGCCGAGCTCCACGAGGCGGTGGCCACCTTCGGCAAGCTGCGCGTGCTGCCCAACGGCGCCAACGCGATCCCCTCGGAGATCCTGGCCTGGCTGGACGCCCGCGCCGCGGATGAGCCCACCCTGGACGCCCTGGTGGCCCGGATCAGCGCCGAGGCGAAGGAGCACGCCGCCCGCGACGGCATCGGCCTGGACATCGAAGCCGAATCCGTCACCCCCATCGTCGAGTTCCCGCAAGCGCCGCGCGCCCGCGTCGTGCGTGCCCTCAGCCGCCTCGGCGAGATCCCGGTCCTGCCCACCCGGGCGGGCCACGACGCGGGCATCCTCTCGGCGGTGGTCCCCACCGCCATGCTCTTCGTCCGCAACCCCACCGGGGTCTCCCACTCCCCCGCCGAATACGCCACCCCCGAGGACTGCCGCCTCGGCGCCGAAGCCCTCGCCGATGTCATGGCGGACTGGATCGCCTCCTGACCGTTCAGAGGCCGGCCGGGAAGGTCAGGACGGTCTTGCCCCTGGTGTGACCGGTGCGGATGTCGGTGTAGGCGGTGACGGCGTCGAGGAAGGGGTAGGTGCGGGTGACCTCCCAGCGGAGCGCGCCGTCGGCCACGCCGTCGACGACCTCGCGGAGAGCGTCGAGGTCGGGCCGCATGCGGAACGGCTGTACGCGCGGGGCGTCGACGGCACGGCCCGCGATGCTGACGATCGGGCCTTCGGGGCCGACCACGGCGAGGGAGGTGTCCACGGCCTCCGTGGTGCCCGCCATGTCGATCGCGGCGTCGAAGGGGGCCGGGTGGACGGCGGTCACGCGGGCGGTGAGGCCGGGCCCGTATCCGACCGGGGTCGCGCCGAGTTCGCGCAGATAGTCCTGGTTGGCGGGCGAGGCGGTGGCCACCACGGTCAGGCCGCGACGGACGGCGAGCTGGACGGTGATGGAACCGACCCCGCCCGCGCCGCCGTGGACGAGCAGCGAGGCGCCCGCGGGGAGGCCGAGATGGCGCAGCAGACCCACGGCGGTCTGCGCGGCGCCGGCGAGCGAGCCTGCGACCTCCCAGCTCAGCGATCCGGGTTTGGCGATCAGGTTGCCCGCCGGGACGACGATGTGGGTGGCGTGGGTGAACGCACCACCGGAGCCGAGGACGGCGTCGCCGTGCCTGCGGTCGTCCACGCCGCGGCCGACCGCCCGGACGACTCCCGCGAACTCGGTGCCGAAGGTCATGGGCACGCGGTCACCGAACTCGCCGGTCATGCGGCGGGCGTCGATCGGGTTGATGCCCGCGGCCCGCACCTGGACGAGGACTTCGCCGGGGCCGGGGGCCGGCGTGTGCTCGGTGAAGAATTCGAGCACGTCCGGGCCGCCGACGTGCCTGGCGATCAGCACGGTCCTGGTCTGCGTCATGAGCTTCTCCTCGACGCCGGAGCTACCGCCGTTTCGGCAGTACCTGCGATGTGGTTAGGGTGGAGACATGGTCAGGACTGTCGCGGCGGGCCCCGCCGACACCGCCTCGGCCGCCGCCGCGGCCGAGGCCGCCCCGCGCGGGGGCGCCCCCGCGGGCGGCGCCCCCCCCCGCGGGCGCGCCGCAGAGCGGCCCGGGGCGGAAGGCCGGCGCGGGGCCCCCGGCACCCGGGGCGGGCCCAGGGG
>NZ_JARWRU010000315.1 GCF_029867845.1 Nocardia farcinica
CCCGCCGTCGGCGCGGGGCCGGGGGTGGGGGGGGGTGGGCGGGCGGCGGCCCCCCCCCCCCCCCCCCCCCCCGCACCCGGAATGCATTACCCCACAGACGTGTTCGCACCGGAGGCGTCGGATCGCAGACGAGACAAGCCATCCTGGCCCCGTGCCGGCCGCGAGTCGTGCTGCTCGGTATGCCTGAGGACGAGGGATCTGGTGTCGTCGGCGATGGCGGTCAGGTCGCCCTCGCGTTCGAGGACTATTCGCCGCTGTCTTCGGCGGGTGACAGCCGTGCCCATGCCTCGCGGACTTTTCGCAGTGCCTCTGCGGCAGTGATGTCGAGTCGGGTCTGCCCGGCCAGTTGCGAGTTCCATGCGTCGTCGGCCGGTGGCCGGTCGAAAACGTGGGCGCCCGGCAGTGTGTTCGTCGGTCCGAAGCGTCGATACAACTCTGCTGCGGCGTGGTCGATACCGTCTATTGCCGCCAGTGCCCAGAGATCCCACAGGTCGCGTGGTGCGCGCCGGTCGTGCCAGGTCGCTGTTTTGGCAGCGGCGAAAGCGGGCAGGGTCGGCACGAACAACTCGGCCGGTGGAGCGTCGAGATAACGCTGTTCGAGGACTCGCAACTCAGCAGGCCAAAGTGTCCGGTTTCGTGATGAGAGCAACTGGATCTTGACCGACAGGCCCTGCGCCGAGCGGAGGTTCGCGGCGCCGGTATCAGCGATCGAGGTCAGAGATGGCATCCACTCCAGCCGACCGTGAGTGCGTGCGACAGCACGTGGCAGCGCCGTATCGAGTTCCGCTGCGAGTGCAGTCCGGCTGCCCAGCGCGACCAGATCGATGTCCTCACTGAGCCGGCCGCTCGTCAGGTGGGTGCGGGACAGCGCTGTTCCACCGATGAAGTGCAGACGATCCCCGAACCGGTCGCTGATAGCCGCGAGAAGGTGTGAGATCAGGTGGTCGCGTTCGACCTGCTCCGGGGAGACGCCGAACCGGCTGGCTACGGCCTCTTGTTCATCGATGTCCATGCCCGTGTTCCCCCCAGATTTCGGCGCGGCGGAGCGCGCCCATCAGGCGCTGTGCTGCCGCGAGTTCTATGAGTCGTTCGTGGTCGCTGCGTGCGTAGAGCGTCGCGACAGCAGCCGGGACGTCTGCCTCGGCATTCCCGAGGCGCGGTCGTTTCGTGAGGTCCAAGACGGTCTGTTCGGCAGTGGTTACCAGTGCAGGTCCGAGGGGTGTCTCCGCTCGCTCGGCATCCTGTGCGTCGGTGTCTCGCCGTTCGAAGGGCAGCGTCGCGGTCCGATCCGACAGTGTGATCGGCCTGTGCTGGTGGGGTACGGCGACGACCGCGGTTGCGAGGGCGCGGGGAATGGCTCCCCACATTCGTGCGGCACTGATTCCCATCAATACTGCGTTGTCCGCTCCGTATATCGAGGAGGCGATGCCCGCGGCTACTGCTTCGAGATCCGGTAGCCAGGTCCGCCCGACATATTCGGGTGGAACGATGACGTAGTAACCGTGGGCGACGCGATGGAGCAACCCCTTATCCGTCAAGCGAGCGATCTCGGGTCGCGGGTTGGCGTATACAGCGGTCGCATCCTGCGGGCGGATCGTGCGGAGGGGGCTGCGCCACAGCGCTGCCGGAAGTGGGGTGCTGTGATGGTCCGCCACTACTCCTCCTTCCTCATCAGTATGCATTTCGTAGGTCTACAGCCTACGAAATGCATACTAGCTTCCAGATGGCGCGACCAGCGTTACGGCCTTTCGTCATCTGCGAGGACGTCGGCACAGTCAACGACGGGGCTCGGCTGCTGTTCGGCAGTCGAGCCCCATCGCTGTCGGGTGGCGCGACGAAGGTGGTCGTCGCGGTCTACTTCGAATCGGGTGTACGCCCTTCGATCAAGGCGTCGCCGATCTCGCTCGTACGGGCTTGGTACTGGTCCTGGTCGAGCAGTCGCGCATCGAAGCCGGGGGTCTGTTCGCCGGCGAGGTGCCGTTGGGCCATCGCGAAATGCTGGGCCACGTAATCGGGGTCCTGCATGCGCCGATCCACCTCGGCGGTCAGCTCGCGGCCCGCGTCCGTGCGGTCCTTTCCGGTCACATACCAGTCCTCGCCCGGATAGTAGGCGCGGACTGTGCCGTCGGCCTGGTCGATGAACTCCGGACGTTGGATGACGTGGACGACGGGCTCAGAGCCGCCCTGCGGGGCCGGGTGCATAAAAGGTCTCCCTCGAGTTGTCGTCGTGGATTACGTAGCAGACGTACTGCATGCCAGGGTGCCCGACGATCGGGCCGGTGTACACGCAGTTGATGGTGCTGGCATTCGCGACGCCGGCCACGGTGGCGGGCACCACCAGCAGCACCCCCAGCATGACGGCGCCAACTGCTGCTTTGACTGTCCTGACCATGATGTTCCCCCTGCGGATAGTTGGTTGGACATCTGGTTGGACGCTGCCGGATCCGATTCGGTTCCATCACAACCTGTTCCGATCCACTGTGGTATCAGATGCGTGGTAGCGGCGGCACCGCCGAGGTGATCGTCGCGGCCGGCGTGCAGAACATGAGCGCCATCCCGATCTCCGCTGCCATGCTCGCGGGCAAGGAATACGGCTTCGACTCCCCGTTCGTCGGCGCCCAGGGCTGGGACCACCGCTACGGCACCGGTGAGGTCTCCCAGTTCCGCGGCGCCCAGATGATCGCCGAGAAGTGGGACATCACCCGCCGCGACATGGAGGAATGGGCGCTGCGCAGCCACGAACGCGCCCGCGACGCCATCAAGAACGGCCGCTTCGACAACGAGATCGTCCCCGTCGGCGACTTCTGGATCGACCAGGGCCCCCGCGAGACCAGCCTCGAGAAGATGGCCTCTCTGCCCGCCCTCGCCGAAGGCAGCCCGCTGACCGCCGCCGTGGCCAGCCAGATCTCCGACGGCGCCAGCGCCACCCTGCTCGCCTCCGAGTGGGCGGTGCAGGAATACGGCCTGAAGCCCCGCGCCCGCATCCACCACGTCTCCGCCCGCGGCGCCGACCCGATCTTCATGCTCACCGCGCCGATCCCGGCCACCAAGTGGGCGTTGGAGAAGACCGGCCTGACCATCGACGACATCGACGTGGTCGAGATCAACGAGGCCTTCGCTCCGGTCGTTTTGGCCTGGATCAAGGAGACCGGCGCGGACCCGGAGAAGGTGAACGTCAACGGCGGTGCGATCGCTCTCGGTCACCCGCTTGGTGCGACCGGTGCGAAGCTGTTCGCCACCCTGCTCAACGAGCTCGAGCGGCGCAACGGGCGTTACGGCCTGCTCACCATCTGCGAAGGCGGCGGCACGGCCAACGCGACCATCATCGAGCGCCTGGACTCCTGATGCGGAAGCGGGGGGGGGGGGGGGGGGGGCCCCCCCCACCCGCCCGCCGGGGCGGGGCGCCCCCCCCCCCCCCGCACCGCAGTCGGTGGGCGAGCTGGTGCGCGATGGCCTGGCCAAGCGGATCAGTGGAGCCGCCGAG
>NZ_JARWRU010000316.1 GCF_029867845.1 Nocardia farcinica
CCCATCTACCCGCCGACGACGACCTGTCCGGCTACGCCGACCTGCTCGCCGACCTGGATGACCGCGCCCTGCGCGGCTACCTCACCGGCAGCATCGACGCCGTCCTGCGCGTCACCGGCCCCGACGGCCCGCGCTTCGTCATCGTCGACTACAAGACCAACCGCCTCGGCGTCGACCGCCTGACCGTCGACCACTACACCCGCCCGCGCATGGCCGCCGAGATGCTGCGTTCGCACTACCCGTTGCAGGCGCTGCTGTATTCGGTCGCCCTGCACCGCTATCTGCGCTGGCGGCTGCCCGGCTACGACCCGGCCCGCCATCTCGGCGGCTGCCAATACCACTTCGTGCGCGGCATGATCGGCCCCGGCACCCCGCCCGGCCACGGCGTGTTCGACTGGCACCCGCCCGCCGGACTCGTCGTCGCCCTGTCGGATCTGCTCGCGGGCTCGGACGAACCCGCTGGGGAGGAGGGGCGATGACCGCGATCCAGGTGGCCCAGCGTGGCACCGGCCTGCTGCGCGTGTTCAACGAGGCGGGCGTGCTGTCGGCCGCCGACGTGCACGTGGCGGTCCGGCTCGGCAGGCTCGGGCGGGAGGACTCCGAGCTGGTGTTGTTCGCCGCCGCGCTGGCCGTGCGCGCGGTGCGTTCCGGCTCGGTGTGCCTGGAACTGGAACGCATGCGCGAGATCGGCGTGGACGCCGACGAGGACTGGGACGCCGGCCAGGGCGTCGACCCGGCCACGCTGCCCTGGCCCGATATCGACGCGGTGATCGCGGCGCTGCGGGTGAGTCCGCTGGTGTGCGGCGGCCCGGCCGGACCGCTGTGCCCGCTGCGGCTGGTGCCGCCCGCCGCGGGCGAGGACGGCGGCCCACTGCTCTACCTGGACCGCTACCACCGGCAGGAACAGACCATCCGCCGGGTGCTCACCGAACGCGCCGCCGGCCATCCGGCCGTGGACGCCGAAGTGGCCCGCCGCGAACTCGACCGCCTCTTCAGCGCAGGTTCTGCCGGTGATCGCGCCGCTGAGCCGACCGGCGGCACAGCCGCGCCGGACCGCCAGCGCCTGGCCGCGGCCCTGGCCGCCACCCACTGGACCACCGTGATCGCGGGCGGCCCCGGCACAGGGAAGACCCACACCATCGCCAGGGTGCTGGCCCTGCTGGAGGGGCTGCGCCGGGCCGACCCGAAGGCCGCGCCGCTGCGCATCGCCCTGGCCGCCCCCACCGGTAAGGCCGCCGCCCGGCTCCAGGAGGCGGTACGCGAACAGGCGGGCGCGCTCGGTCTGCCCGAGCTGACCGCCGCCACCGTGCACCGGCTGCTCGGCTGGCAGCGCGGTCGAGGGAACCGCTTCCGGCACAACGAGTTCAACCGCCTGCCCTACGACGTGGTCGTGGTCGACGAGACCTCGATGGTGTCGCTGACCATGATGAGCAGCCTGCTCTCGGCGCTGCGGCCGGACACCCGGCTCGTCCTCGTCGGCGATCCCGACCAACTTGCCTCGGTCGACGCGGGCGCGGTGCTGGCCGACCTGGTCGCCGGACCCGTCACGGGCGCGCCCAACCCGCTGCTCGACGAGATCCTCGGCGCCCCGCTCCCGGATGCCGCCGCCCATCCCGAAGGGCTCACCGCGCTGGAGCGCGCCAGGATGCGCGGCGGCATCGTGCGCCTGACCAGGGGCAGGCGCTTCGGCGGTCACATCGCCGAACTGGCCGTCGCGGTCCGGGCAGGCGACGCCGACCGCGCCCTCGACCTGCTGCGCGCGGGTGGCGAGGACTTGTCGCTGTGCGGGCCGGAGGAGATCGAGGCGGTGCGCGCCGACGTGACGCGCGCCGCCCGCACCGTCTCCGAAGCCGCCCGCGCGGGCGATGCCGCGGCCGCCCTGGACGCGCTGGAATCGCACCGGCTGCTGTGCGCGCACCGCCGGGGCCCGTTCGGCGTGGAGCGCTGGGACCGGATGGCGGGGGAGTGGGCCGCCGCCGCGGGCGCTGGGCCGGACGGCGCGAACTCGCCCTGGTATCCCGGCCAGCCGCTGCTGGTCACCGCCAACGACCACGAGGCGCGCATCTACAACGGCGACACCGGCGTCATCGTCGGCATGCCCGACGGCTCGCTGCGCGCGGCCCTGCTGCGCGGCAGCGAACCCTATCTGGTGCACCCAACCCAGTTCCCGGCCGTGAGCACGGTGTTCGCCATGACCATCCACCGCAGTCAGGGCAGTCAGTACGACACCGTCTCCATCGTGCTGCCCGAACCCGAATCCACCCTGCTCACCAGGGAACTGCTCTACACCGCCATCACCCGCGCCCGCGGGCACGTGCGGATCATCGGCACCGAGGAGGCCATCCGCGCCGCGGTGGGGCGGCGGGTGTTGCGCGCCAGCGGTCTGGCCAGGCGCGCGCAGGCTCCCACCTGAACGGGCCCCGCCCTGGTTCGTCGCGACAGGCGCCGCGTCCTCGCCGCCGTGCTGCCCGCGCGGGGCGTCAGACCAGGCCGAACATCCTGGCGCCGTTCTCCCAGAACACCTTCCGCTGCCAGTCCGCGCCGAGGTCGAGCCGCTCCACGGCCCGCACCGCGTGCGTGTAGGAGTACGGGATGTTGGGGAAGTCGCTGCCGAACAGGATGCGATCCGACAGCGCCCGCAGCCGGCCGTATTCGGCGCGCGGGTAGGGCGCGTCCTGCTCGCAGAAGTCGGTCCACGCCATCGTGGTGTCCAGCGACACCGTCGGATGGCGCTCGGCCAGGTCGAGGAACTCGCTGTACTCCGGGGTGCCCATGTGCGCGACGATCAGCCGCAGCCCGGGGAAGCGGCCGAGCAGTTCGGCGATCGGCTCGGGACCGGTGAACCGGCCGGGAGCGGGACCGGAGCCGCAGTGGATCACCACCGGCACGCCCGCCTCGGCGATCAGCCCCCACACCGGGGTGAGCAGCGGATCGTTCGGGGCGAAGTCGCCGACCTGGATGTGCACCTTGAACACCCGCGCCCCGCGCTCGATCGCGGTGGCGACGTAGTCGGCGGCCGTCGGTTCGGGATAGAAGGTGGCGGTGTGCAGACAGTCCGGGGTGGCGGCGGCGAACTCCGCGGTCCAGCCGTTGAGCCAGGCCGCCATGTCCGGCTTGTGTGGGTACACCAGCGCGGTGAACGCGCGAACGCCGAAGGCGCGCAGCGTCTTCAGCCGTACCTGCTCCTCGTCGCGGTAGGTGATCGGCCACGGCCTTCCCACCAGCGGGCCCGCCGAGTCGAAGTAGGCCCACACCTTGTTCATCACCGACTCCGGCATGAAATGGGTGTGCACGTCGACGATGCCGGGCAGCGCCAGCCGTTCCCTGAGCCCGGCCAGGTAGGCCACATCGTCGGCGTAGTCGTTCACCGCCGAGTACTCGCCGTGGTGATGACGACCGCTCATGAGACCTCCGTCCTCGGGGGAGCCGCGCCGCGGGCGGGCGGGTACAGCGCCGCCGCGAAATCCCCCACCCGGGCGATCAACCGCGCGAAGAACGCCTCGGGGTCGGTGCCGACCACGATGTCGGCGTTGGGCGGCCTGCCCCACATGCCCGCCCAGTCGGCCACCGTGGTTGCCCTGGTCAGCGTCCCGGCCAGCTCCACGTCCACCGTCGCGGGCCGGACGGTGGCCATGGCCGGGTCCAGCGCGACGGCCGCGGCGAACGGGTCGTGCATGTGGGCGAGATAGCCCTGGTCGTAGGCCTGGTGGAACTCGAAGTAGAAGCGGACGGCGTCGGTCAGGTGCCGGATGATCGGATTGCCCGCCGCCGAGGGCAGGCCGGGCGGATCGGCGGGCGAGGGCTCCTCGGCGGGCACGGTGCCCGCCCGCTCGGCCAGCGCGCGCAGGTGGTGTGGACGCATCTCGATGGTCTCGGTGATGTCCAGCGCGCAGATCAGCGGCCTGCGGTCGGCCGGAGCGGCGGAGAAGGCATCGAAGACCTCCTTGGCCGCCTCCGGGTCGACGTGCACGTTCCACTCGTTGGTCGGTGTCGTGTTGCCCGGGTGGTTGAACGCCCCGCCCATCACCACCAGCCTGCGCAGCAGCCGCGGCAGCCGCGGCTCCAGCCGCAACGCCAGCGCCAGATTGGTCAACGGCCCGGTGCACAGGCCGACGATCTCACCGGGATGCGCGCGGACCGTCTCCACCCACATCCGCGCCGCCGAACGCGGGGACAGCGAACGCCGCGACACCGGCAGCCGCGCGTGCCCGACGCCCCGCGGCCCGTGGGTGTCCTCGGTGGTGCGCAACTCGATCGCCAGCGGCCGCGCGGCGCCGCGCGCCCCCGCGATGTGCGGGGGGGGGGGCCCGGCGGGCCCCGCCCGCTTGTTTGCCGCGCCCGGCGCGGCGCCCACCGTGCCCCCCCGCGGCGCGCTGGCGGGCCA
>NZ_JARWRU010000317.1 GCF_029867845.1 Nocardia farcinica
GTCGCCACCTCCGCCTCGCAGTTCCTGTCCGGCCCGGCCGCCATCGCGGTCGGCCAGGGCGCGCAGGCCACCGTCGACGGCGTGCGCCCCGGCCTGTCCATCGGCATCGCCGGTCCCCGCGCGCCCGGCGGTCGATGCGCCGCCGCTCGGAGGCGGTGCGGGCCGAGATGGCCGAGGAATCCATGCTGCGGACCATCGAGCAGGTGGTCGTGGTGCTCGGCACCATGAAGGGCGTGGCCATGAAGCTGGGCCAGATGATGTCGGTGCTCGACATGGATCTGGTGCCCGACAGCCATCGCGAACGCTTCCAGCAGCGCCTGGCCGTCCTGCGCAACGCCGCCCCGACGGTGCCGTTCGATGGCATGCGCGAGGTGGTGGAGCAGGACTACGGCGCGCCGCTGGAGAGCGTGTTCGCCGAGTTCGACACCGAGCCGATCGCCGCGGCCTCCATCGGGCAGGTCTACCGCGCCCGGCTGCACGACGGCAGGCAGGTCGCGGTGAAGGTGCAGTATCCCGGCATCGACGCCGCCGTGCGGGCGGACCTGCGGAACCTGACCATGTTCCGCAAGGTGCTGCAATCGGCGATGCCGTGGATCACCCCCGCGGTGCTCGACGAGCTGCGACTGAACATCGAGAGCGAGCTGGACTATCACGCCGAGGCGCAGACCCAGGCCCAGCTGGCCGAGCTCTACGCCGACCACCCGTTCATCCTGGTGCCGCGCACCGTGCCCGAGCACTCCACCACCCGGGTGCTGGTCTCGGACTATCTCACCGGCCGCACCTTCGACGAGGCGAGGCAACTGCCCGATGCCGAGCGCAACCGCATCGGCGAGATCATCTACCGCTTCTATGTCGGCTCGCTGTTCGAATTCGCCGAGTTCTGCGGCGACCCGCATCCCGGCAATGTGCTCGTCCTCGACGACGGCCGGGTCGGTTTCCTGGATTTCGGCCTCTACAACCGGATGGACCGCGAGCACGTCGATTTCGAGATCACCTGCCTGCGCGCCGCCGCCGAGGAACGCGCCGAGGACCTGCGGGAACTGATGATCCAGCGCGGTGTCATCGATTCGCCGGAGGAGATCGGCGCGGCGGAGAGCCTGGAATACGTGCTCGCGGCCTCGGAATGGTGCCTGGTCGACGAGGAACTGACCATCACTCCCGAATTGGCCAGCGGCGCGTTCCTGCTCGCGGTCGATCCGAGGGCGAGCGAATTCGCCGGCATGAAACAGCAGAACCTGCCGCCGGAGCACCTGTTCTCCCGCCGCGCGGATTTCCTGACCTTCGGCATGCTCGGTCAATTGCGCACCACCGCCAACTGGCACCGCATCGCCAGGGAATGGCTCTACGGCGACGACCCGGTGACCGAACTCGGCATCGCCCACCGGCAGTGGCGCGCCGAACACGTTCCGGCGCGCGCACTCCCGAAGGGCCGTCCCGCACGACACCGCGCGTCGCAGCGCACCACCAGGCAGCGGGGATCGTCGACCGGCCGCGCGCCGCGCCGGTGACCGACCGGCCGTCGGCCGACCAGGAGGAACACACCCCATGACAGACACCCGTGAGTTCGATCTCACCGTCTTCGGGGCCACCGGCTTCGTCGGCAGGCTCGTCGCCGAGTACCTGCTCGACGCCGCGCCCCCGGACGCCAGGATCGCGCTGGCCGGACGCTCGGCGGCCAAGCTCGCCCTGGTCAAGGAGGGGCTCGGGCCGAGGGCGGCGGACTGGACACTGGTCGTCGCCGATGTCGGCGACCCCACCGCCCTCGCCTGCCTCGCGGCGCGCACCAGGGCCGTGGTCACCACGGTCGGGCCGTACCTGCGCTACGGCATGCCGCTGGTGCGGGCGTGCGCGGAGGCGGGCACCCACTACGCGGATCTGACCGGCGAGCCGCTGTTCGTCCGGGAGGCCGCCGACCGCTGGCACGACACCGCCGTCGCCACCGGCGCCAAGATCGTCAACTCCTGCGGCTACGACTCGATCCCCTCGGATCTGAGCGTCTACCGCCTGTACCGCCGCACCGTCGAGGACGACACCGGTGAACTCACCGATGTCACGCTGGTGGCCTCGTTCAAAGGCGGTGTCAGCGGCGGCACCGTCGATTCCGCCCGCGCCATGATGGAGGCGGTGGCCGAGGACGGCTCGAAATCCCAGGTGCTCGCCGATCCGTACGCGCTGAGCGTGGACCGCGACCGCGAGCCCGAGGCGCGCGGGCTGTCCGATCAGGCCTTCGGGCGGGCGAGCGGCATCGACCCGAGTCTGGACGGCTGGGTCGGCACCTTCGTCATGGCCGGCCACAACACCCGGATCGTGCGGCGCAGCAACGGATTGCTCGGCTGGGCGTACGGGAAGAACTTCCGCTATCGCGAGGTGATGAGCGTGGGCTCCTCGCCGCTGGCCCCGGTGGCGGCCGCGGCGACCACGGCGGGCATCGTGGCAGGCATCGGCGCGCTGGCGCTGCTGTCGCGCGCGAAGCTCGGCCGCCGGGTGCTCGACCGGGTGCTGCCCGCGCCGGGCACCGGGCCGAGCGAGAAGAGCAGGCGCACCGGCTGGTTCACCATGAAGACCGTCGCGCACACCAGTTCCGGCGCGAAGTACCTGGCCACCTTCGCGGCCGAGGGCGATCCCGGCTACCAGGCCACCGCGGTGATGCTCGGCGAAATGGGTCTCGCGCTGGCCTTCGACGAGCTGCCCGAGATCGCCGGTGTGCTCACCCCGGCGGCCGCCGCGGGCGAGGCGCTCACCGAACGGCTGCGCGCCGCCGGCATGACCATCGCCGTCGAGCGCGCCTGAGCGTCCGCGGCACCGCCCCGCCCCCGGCTCTCCCCGTACGCGGGCTCCCCGGAGGCGGGGCCGACGACGTAACCCGGCCGCGCGGCGCGCGAATCCGCGTGCGACCGCTCACAATCGGGCGTCGACCCGCCCACGGGCACCCTGGTGCGCCGCTAGAGTCCCCACCGGTAGCGGTTGGACCCGAGGCGAGGGGGCGAGGCGGATGGTGCCGGATACCGGGCAGGGGCTGGCCAGGGGGTTGTACGCGGCGGCGGTGGACGGGCACGGCGGCGAGCGGTTCGAGCTCGCCCCCGATGTCGCGGTGAATCTCGCCGCCGCCTGCGACAAGCTGGTCGAGGATCTGGCGGCGGCGCTGACCGCCGGCGAGCTGGCGAGCACGGTCACAGGCTTTCCCGACCTGCCCACCGGGCGGGGACTGAGCGCCGGATTCGCGCACAAGGGCAGCGAATTGCGCGCCACCGTGGCGGCTTTCCAGCAGACCGCGCTGCTGTTCAAGGCCGCCTATCTGGCCGCGGGCCGCAGGCTGGCCGAGGCCGAGGCCGCGCACCGCGACGCCCTGCTCGCCGTCGCCGACTACCTGGACCAGCGATGAGCGGCGATCCGCTGCCGGCCCTACCGACGGCGGGGTGATCGGATGGTCGACCCGGTTGCCAGAGCCGCCGCCGAGGAGATGCTGGCGCGCGGCCGCGCCCTGGCCGACGCGGCCGAGATCGCGGGCGCGGCCACCGATCCCGCGTACGCGCCCGATCGCGAGCGGTTCGCCGCCTACACCCACGCCGAGATCTGGGAGCAGGTGCACCAGGCGCTCGACCCGGCCGCGCTCGGCGAGACGGCCGAGGCCTGGCGCACCGGGGCCGATACGCTCGCCGAGGCGTTCCAGACCTTCGCCGACACCACCGCGCGCGAATTCGCCCGCTGGTCGGGCACTTCCGCCGAGGCGGCGAGCCTGGCCACCCGTTCCTTCGTCACCCTCGGCATCAAGGCGCACGAGGTGTGCCGGACGGTGCAGCGGCTGATCGAACTCGATCGCGATGTGGCCCAGACGATCCGGGCCGCCATCCCGCCGCCCGCATGCTACGTCCCGCTGGCCGACCCGGTGGCCGAGGCGGTGCTGGGCGGGCGGCGGCGGATGGAGCACGAGCGCGCCGCCGCCGAGGTCGAGGCGGACGTGCGCGACACCATGACCTACATCTACTCGCCCACCATGCCCGCGACCGGCGACCGGGTGCCCCGGTTCGGGCGTCCCGAGGCAGGTCCGACGGGTGGGAGCGCCCCACGGTGAGATGGGTCCTCACCCCGGACGAGTTCACCCATGTCTGGGAAAGCGAAACGAACCTCGACCGCAGGCCGTATCCGGTGAACATGATGCCCGCCTCGCTGGTGCGCACCGAGGCCGAACACGCCTCGCTGCGGCTGCCGCAGCGCTTCGCCCGCCAGGCCGACCCGGATCTGGCCGCCGCCCTCATGTTGTGCGCGCGCGGCGACGCCACCACCATCACCGTCTCCGGCGAGCGGCACACCCCCGGCCGCAACGGTGACGGGGAGAACCGGGTGCTCATCTTCGCCGCCGTCGTGCACCAGCACGCGGGCATCCTGATCGCGGGCAGGGAGAAGATGACGGTGCTCATGTGCCACGCTCGCATGGTGGGCGCGCGGCTGGTACAGGCGATCGGCTCGGCGCCGCCGGGCGGGCTCGGCATCCTGCGCGAACCGCAGGACCGGGTGCTCGGCGAGATCACCGGCGGCGGCGCGCCCCCCCCCCGCCCGGCCCGCGTACCCCACCCCCAGCCCCAACCCCGGGGCGGGCGCGGCGTGAAAACCCGACCCAACGGACCGCGGGACCCCCTTTAGCCCCCCG
>NZ_JARWRU010000318.1 GCF_029867845.1 Nocardia farcinica
GATCAGCGAGGGGGCGGAGTCGCGGGCCCGCTGGAACAGCTCGCGCACCGCGCGCTCGGAGGAGCCGACCCATTTGTCCATCAGCTCGGCGCCCTTGACCGCGTGCACGCTGAGCTGGCCCGATCCGGCGAGGGCGCGAACGAGGAAGGTCTTGCCGCAGCCGGGCGGGCCGTAGAGCAGCACCCCGCGCGGCGGCTGCACGCCCAGCCGGGCGAAGGAGTCGGGGTGGCGCAGCGGCCACAGCACCGCCTCGGTCAGGGCCTGCTTGGTCTCGGCCATGTCGCCCACGTCGTCCAGGCCGAGGCTGCCCACGGCCAGCTCCTCGGTGCCCGAACGCGACAGCGGGCGGATCACCTCCAGCGCGCCGAGCAGGTCCTGCTGGGTCAGCTCCGGGGCGCTGCCCTCCCGGCTGGCGCGCGAGGCGGCCCGCCGCCCGGCTTCCCTGGCCAGCGCCGCCAGGTCGGCCACCACGAAGCCGGGCGTGCGCGCGGCGACCTCCTCCAGCGCCAGCTCGCCGGTGGGCACCTTGCGCAGCACCTGTTCCAGCAGCGCGCGGCGCACCGGCGCGGTCGGCAGCGGCAGCGCGAGCTCGCGGTCGCACAGATCGGGGGCGCGCAACCGGGCGTCCACCCTGGTCGGGTGCGAGGTGGTGGCCAGGAAGGCGACGCCGGTCCCGGCGACGGCGGCGCGCAGCTGGTCGAGGATGAGGGTGGCGACCGGTTCCGGCTCGGCGGGCAGCAGGGCGTCGATGTCGCTGACCAGCAGCACGCCGCCCTGTCCCGAGGCCACCTCGGCCACCGCGGCGGCCACCTCGCGCAGGCGGGTGCCCGCCTCGGCCGCGCCCACGGTCGGCCCGTCGAGTTCGACCAGCCTGCGCGGGGCGGTCACCGCGCGCGCCAGAGTCACCTTGCCGACGCCGGCGGGGCCGGTGATCAGCACGCCGAGCCTGGCGTTGGCGCCGAGGGAGCGCAGCAGCTCCGGTTCGTCGAGGGCCAGGCTCATCCACTCGGCCAGCTTGGCGGCCTGGGTGTGCACGCC
>NZ_JARWRU010000319.1 GCF_029867845.1 Nocardia farcinica
AACCCCCCACCCCCACCCCGGGCTCCTGGGCCCAGCCCCCGCCCCCCCCCCCGCGCCCCCTGTGCGGGGCGCCCGAGCCCGATCTTCCTGCTCGTCGTCGCGATCACCCTGGTCGGCGGTGGTCTGGCCTGGTTCGCCGACGGCGTGACCGCGCGGGTCGGGGTGTTCGTGCTCGTGGTGGCGGGCTGGATCGTCACGCTGTGCCTGCACGAGTTCGCCCACGCCTACCTGGCGTGGCGGGCGGGCGACCGCGAGGTGGAGTTGCGCGGCTATCTGTCCCTCGACCCGCTGAAGTACGCGCACCCGGTGCTGTCGATCGTGCTTCCGGTGGTGTTCATCGCCCTCGGTGGCTTCGGTCTGCCCGGCGGCGCGGTCTACGTGCACGGGCACAATGTCAGCCCGCGTCAGCAGCGGATGATCAGCGGCGCCGGGCCCGCGGTGAACGCGCTCTGCGCGGTGCTGATCCTGGTGACGGTGGCGTTGTTCGGCAGCACCACCGACCACGCGACCTTCTGGTACGGGCTGGCCTTCCTGGGTTTCCTCCAGGTCACCGCCACCCTGCTCAATCTGCTGCCGATTCCCGGCCTCGACGGCTACGGCATCCTCGAGCCCTCGCTGAGCTACCGCACCCGCCGCTCACTGGACCAGCTCAAGCCACTGGGCATGCTGCTGCTGCTCGCGCTGCTGCTGACCCCGTCGATCAACCGGCCGTTCTTCGACGCCGTGTACGCCATCTGCGAACTGCTCGGCGTGCCGGACCTGTGGGTTGCCCGCGGCGCCCGGCTGGTGCGGTTCTGGCTCTGAGCCGGCGGCGGGCTCGGCCGGTGGTGTCCCCCGGCCGGGCTCACTCGGTCGTGTCCCTGGGCGGAACATAGGGGTTCGCGACGGTGGGCGGCAGCAGGGCGATCGCGGACACCCGTTGCAATCCGCAGGCCTGTAGCAGGTCCACCAGGATCGAGCGGACCTGCGCGAACACCACGTGCGCCGACAGGCCCGCGCCTTCGACCAGCTCCGGTCGCGCCTTCCTGGCCACCGAGCGCAGCACCCGCGCCGCCTCGGCCTGGTCCGGCTGTTCGCCGGGGTCGGCGAGGATGGAGCGGCGCACCACGTCGACGGCGTCGGCGAGGTCGGCGACCACCTGGATCAGGCGCGGGTCGAGGATCTCGTCGTCGCGGACCAGGGTGAGCGAGCGGCGCAGCAGCACCCTGGTGTTGCGCACCGCGTTGTCGACCGGGTCGGCGGCGGCGCGCAGCCGGTCGAGGCGGGGCCGGGAGTTCCAATACAGCGGGGAGATGCGGCTGATCTCCTTGCCGCCCTCCAGGCTGGAACGCAGCGAGTCGATGGTGGGCTGGGTGCCGCGCACCGCCCGCAGGGCCTCGGAGATCTTGGCGGCGTCCTGTTCGAGCAGGCCGTCCGCGCCTGCGGCCAGCGCTTCCTGCACCACTTTCAGCACGTTTCCGGCGTGGTCGCGGGCGCGGCGCACCGGATGCACGGGGATGGCGGCGACCACGAGTACGCCTACCAGGCCGCCGACCAGCGCGTCGATCATGCGGTCGAAACTCGCGTCACTGCCCGGCGGCATGAGGGTGGCCACCAGCACCGCCGACCCGGCCGCCTGGATGCTGATGATCGAACCGCCGTCGACGAACACCGCGAGCGCCATGGCCACGGCCACCACCAGGGTGATCTGCCAGACGCCGCTGCCGACGGCGGAGATGAACAGGTCGCCGATGCCGACACCGAAGGCCACCCCGACCACCAGCTCGGCCGAGCGGCGGATCTTCGCCCCGAACGAGACGCCGATGGAGATGACCGCGGCGGTGGGCGCGAAGAACGGGGTGATGTGCCCGAGCAGGTCGTGGGCGATCCACCAGGCCAGGCCCGCGCCGAGCGCGCACTGCACGATCGGCAGCGCGGACAGCCGCAGCCGCGCCGCGGAGGCACGCAGCCGCGCCGCGCCCCCGGACCGGGCCGCCGCGAGCCTGGAGTCCGCCCGGGTCACTCCCGGCTCAGTCGAGGCCGAGCTCGGCGGCCGCCCGGGGATCGCAGTCCTCGAGCAGGTCGAGGCAACGCGCGTACTCGTCGTTCTCGCCGATGGCCTTGGCCGCCCGCGCCAGCGCGCCGACGCTGCGCAGGAAGCCCTGGTTGGGTTCGTGGCTCCACGGCACCGGGCCGAAGCCCTTCCAGCCGTTGCGGCGCAGCAGGTCGAGGCCGCGGTGGTAGCCGGTGCGGGCGAAGGCATAGGCGGCGACGATGTCGTGGTTGACCGGCTCGTCGGCGGCCTCGCCACGCTCGAGCGCGGCCTCGGCCAGATAGGCCCACGCGATGGAGGCGGCCGGGTGCTCGGCCACCACCCGGACGGGGTCGGCCTTGTTCAGCAAGGCCTCCTCCGCCTCGGAGTTTTCGGGTAGCAACACCGGCTGAGGTCCGAGCAGGTCTCCGAACGAGGTCATGCGCTTCATTGTGCACCGGTTCGCGCAAGCCGTGGCGGCGGGGGAATCGGTGCCGCCACCCGGCGCGGTCGATAGGCTGGCCGTCGAGTTCACTGCAGATCGGCGCGAGCAAGGGGTAGTGGTGTCCGACCCGAACGACGAGAAGAACCCGGCGCGTGCGGCCGCCGCCTCCGGTGCGCGGCCGGAAGAGGCCGCCGAATCGACTGCTTCCCCCGCGAGCCCGACATCCGCCGACTCCTCCGACCGGACCGCCGCGAACACCGAAAAGCCTGGTGGACAGGGCAGTTCGGAGCACACCGCCGAATCGGGGAAGAGCGCACCCGCCGATTCCGCCACGACGCCGGGCAGCGCCGCCGCCGACAGCGCGCAGGACGGGTGGGAGCGACCCGCTTCCCCGGGGGCGGACGGTCCCGCGGCGGTCAAGGCGGTGCCGTTCACGCGCAAGACCGTCGTCGGGGGCGAGCAGTCCGGGGCGTCCGTCGCGGGTGCGCGGAAATCGGATCAGCAGACCGGTGGGACGGCCGGCGCTCCCGGTGCGGGTGATCGCCCCGCGTCGCCTGCTGGTTCCGGCAACTCCGCCGCATCTGCCGCGCCGACGGCGGGCAATCCCGCCGACCCGGCCGCGAACGCGCCCACCCAGCGGATCAGCCTTCCCGGCGCGAAGGGTGCCGACGCCACGCCGAGCGGGAGCGACCGAACCGAGCGGATCGCCCGGCCGGGGGCCTCCGCCGATGAGCAGCGGCCCGCCGATGCCGTCACCCAGCGGCTCGGCGCGGTGTCTGCCGAGGTGGCGGGTGCGGGTGCGGAGGGGGACGCCGCCGCGCCGCCGAGAACCGCCGACGCACAGCCGGATACAGCCACCGACACGCAGCCGGATCCGGGAGCGGAACCGGATGCCGCGGCGGTGGATTCGGATACCGCCGCGGCACAACAGGATGCGCCTCCGGCCGGGTCCGCGACGAGTGCGGGGCGGTCCGCGGGCTCCGGCACCAACAACACCGGCGCGCAGGCGGATTCGGCCGGCTCCGCGGACACGAGCGCGGTCACGGGCGGCGCGGACACGGGCGGCGCGGTCACGGGCGGCGCGGACACGAGCGCGGACACAGGCGGCGCGGAGTCGAGCAAGGGCGACACGGCCGATAACACCGCGGACACCGCCGGGGACCGCGCGGACGAGGACACCGGAGACACGGGCAAGGACACCGGAGACACGGGCAGGGACACCGAGGCCCCGGACAAGCTCGCCGGAGACACAGCCCAGAACCACGCAGGCGGAGACACCGGGGACACGGGCAAGGACACCGGGGACGCTGACGAGGACACCGGGGACACCGCCGGGGTCGACCCGAGCAGTGACGACCCGAGCGGTGACGACCCGCGTAAAGGTGACGCGGACAAAGACAACGCGAGCGGAGAGGACGCGAGCGAAGAGGACGCGGACAAGAGTGGGGCGGACGAGGGTGGCGCGGGCCGGGGGGCCGATGCCGAGGAGTCCGGCGCGACCGATCCGGTCGTGGATGCGCCGACGACGGTGATCCGGCGCGAGGACGTGGCCGCCGCGGTGCAGGCCGCCGGAGCGGGTGCCGCCGCGGCGCAGAGCGCGGGCGCAGACAAGGCGACCGGAGGAGACGCAGCCGGTGGGGACGCGGCAGCGGCCGCCGATTCCCCGGCGCAGTCGGCCCTGGGTGCGGATTCCGGTGCGCAACCGGCCGATACGAGCCAGACCGTCGTGATCAAGCGCTCCGATCTGCCCGGGAAGCCGGGGCAGACCGGACCGGGCGACGCGGGCAGCGGCGTGCCGGAGAACGCGGGCGACGCCGACGCGGCGACCGTCGCCATGCCGATGGTGCCCGTCGACGACCAGAAGACCACCGCGCTGCCCATCCAGCGCCCCGACCAGACAGATCGGGTGAGCGGACGGCCCGGCCCCACCAAGCCGCCGAGCACGCCCCGCCCCGCCTCCGGCCCCAGGCAGGCGGGCTCGAAGCAGGCCGGTCCGACCGGTGCGCCGCCCGCGGGACCGCACGGCCCCGGCCACCCCCAGGGCCCCGTCCCCGGCCAGCCGCCCCGGCCCGGTCAGGCCGGACCGCAGGGGCCAGGCAGGCCGCCGGTCCCCGGCCGAGGCGGGCCGCATCCGGGTGGACCGCAAGGTGGCCCCGGGCAGGGAGCGCCACTCGGCCCCGGACAGCAAGGGCCTCGGGCGACCGGACCACAGGGGCCCGGTCAGGCCGGACCGCAGGGTCCGGGACAGGGCGCGCAGGCCCCCGGTCAGGCTGGACCACAGGGCGCGGGCCAAGCCGCGCAAGTCCCCGGCCAAGCCGGACCACAGGGCGCGGGCCAAGGCGCGCAAGTCCCCGGCCGGCCCGGCCCGCAGCGGGTCGGCCCCGGCGCACCGGTCACGCAGACGGAGAGCGCGCCCTCCCCCGCCGACCACAACGCGACCCGTCCCGCGCAGTCGGTGGACGAG